>JAJFMR010000147.1 GCA_020696915.1 Rhizobiaceae bacterium
CCGCTGAACAAACCGGAACCCGCGCAGCGGTGGCGTGAGCCAAAGTGACGGTGGGCCGTCTGCCTGCTTCCGCACGGCATTGTTTTCAGACGTCGCGCGAGTGGCGCCTTTCATCGCCGCCCGCGCCCGCAACTGGTGCCGACCGCATGTCGGGCGGCGTCTCGAAATCCTCCCGGGCCAGTCCTCGAGCGGCGGCAACGCCATGCGGAAAGCCGCTTCGATCGGAGTAATTCCTGGTGTGCCCGCGCCGGCGCCCGTGCCGGGCGCCGACGGCTGCGGCGGTGACCATGTCCAGGACCGCGATGCCGGCGACCATGCCGAGCGCCAGCCCGACATTGTCCCGCTTGCGGTTTTGACGGCGAAGAGCCGTCATCAGCGTCGCCGCGTCCAGCCCGTCGCCGGCGACCCGGCTCCACAGCCCGGCATGCTTCTCGAGCGACAGCGAAAGGATGCCGCTGGCAATTTCCCGCGCGCCGAAGGCACGCACCAGCGGCTCCTGTCCCTCCATGCCGAGAGTGCGTGTGATGCGCGACGCCTGCAGCAGCTCGAGCAGGCCAATGCCGATGCTGAACCATCCGAGCCCCCGCGCCATGCGGTCCGACGCCGACAGGGAACTCCGGCCGGAGCGAAGGACCTTCGGGTCGCTCCCGGAGCGGACATAGGTCGAAAGGTAACTCATGGCGGCTCCTTGCTCAGGGTTTCAGGACGACCTTGATGCAGCTGTCCTGCTTGTTGCGGAAGATGTTGTACATTTCCGGGCCCTGCTCGAGCCCCACCGTGTGGGTGATCACGAAGGAGGGATCGATCTGCCCCTCTTCGATACGGCGCAGCAGATCGTCGGTCCAGCGGTTGACATGCGTCTGGCCCATCCGGAACGTCAGGCCCTTGTTCATCGCCTGGCCGATGGGGAGCTTGTCGACGAGCCCGCTGTAAACGCCGGCGATGGAGATCACGCCGGCCGGCCGGCAGACATAGATCATCTCGCGCAACACGTGCGGGCGGTCGCTTTCCATCAGCATCATCTGCTTCGCCCGGTCGTAAATCGTGTCGGGCTGGGCCAGCGAGACATGGCTCTCCATGCCGATGGCGTCGATGCACTTCTCCGGGCCCTTGCCGCCGGTCAATTCGTTCAGCCGCTCCACAACGCTCTCGTCATCGAAGTCGATGGTGATTGCGCCGCCTGCTTCGGCCATGGCAAGCCGCTCCGGCAGACGGTCGATGGCCACGACCTGTCGTGCGCCGAGAAGGACGGCGCTGCGTATCGCCATCTGGCCGACTGGCCCGCAGCCCCAGATGGCCACCGTGTCGGTCGGCTGGATGTCGCACTGCACGGCCGCCTGCCAGCCCGTCGGGAATATGTCGCCGAGGAAGAGAACCTGCTCGTCGCTCAGGCTGTCGGGCACCTTGATGCGGGTCGCGTTGGCGAAAGGGACCCGCACATACTCGGCCTGGCCGCCCGGGTAGCCCCCGGTCAGATGCGTGTAGCCGAAAAGGCCGGCGGTGGCATGCCCGAACACCTTGTCCGCAATATGCTTCTTCCGGTTGGTTCGCTCGCAGACGGAGAAGTTGCCGCGCCTGCACTGCTCGCACTCGCCGCAGATGATGGTAAACGGTACGACGATCCGGTCGCCCTTCCTCAGGGCGCCGTCCAGACCCGGGCCGACCTCGACGACCTCGCCCATCATCTCGTGACCCACGATGTCGCCGGGCATCATCGCCGGTATCAGGTTGTGAAAGAGATGCAGATCAGAGCCGCATATCGCGCAACTCGTAACCTTGACGATGGCGTCGCGCGGATCCTCGATTTCAGGGTCCGAGACGGTGTCGCACCTGATGTCTTCCTTGCCGTGCCAGACCAGTGCCCGCATAGCTGCTCTCCAGTTGCCCGCCTTCCGCCCGCCGACCTGCCCCATCTTCGGGGCCTCGGAGCATCAGGCCGGCGTCTCGTCGAAAAAGCCGTTCTTGAGTGATGGACGACGCCAATTCCGGTTTCGAACCGAGAACAAGGCGGGCTGTTCCCCGGGATCGCGATATTACGCTTTAAAACACGACCCGCCGCGGCAGCCGGACTGGTCAACCGCCCGCGGCCTTGCAATCCCGCGGGCGCGCGCCTACGTCGCTTGAAACAAGTGAGGCGTGCCATGTCGACCGGACCAAACCGCATTCTCGATGACTTCGCCAGACTGCTCACCGACGCGGCTGGAGCTGCGCAGGGCGTGCGCCGCGAGGTCGAGACAGCCTTCAGGACGCAGGCCGAGAAGCTCCTCAACTCCATGGAAATCGTGCAGCGGGAGGAGTTCGAGGCAGTCCGCGAGATGGCCGTAAAGGCGCGGGCCGAGAACAAGGCGCTCGCTGCGCGCCTCGCTCTCCTGGAAGCCCGGCTCGGCGTGTCCTCCGGCGCGACGGGCGCCGAAACGGCGTTTGCATCCGCCGCAGAATCGGCTTCCGAAAATAATTCCTGAACTTGTCCACAAAGCCCCGCCGCGAAAAGCGCTTGTTCCAGAATCGCTTACCGGGGCGCCGTGAAGCCGGCCGACAGGCCTTTCCACACCCGACAGCCCCGTTGCGAAAAAAGGGGCTGTTCAGGTGACTCCGCATCAATAGACTGAATTTGCTACATGATTCGGGGGCCGGATCGTGGCCGGGTCCGCCAGCTTGCCGTGCTGCTTTTCGCCCCGAAGACCGAGAGTTCGAGTGTCACCGTCTGCCTCGTCCGGATCCTGGCCAGGCTCCGGGGAACAACAGGAAGCACCCCATGGAACTGATCGAACTCGATTACGCCCGTGAGATCCATCCCGTGGATGTGATCGAGCAGGTCGCCCACAGCAACGACTGGGCCTTCGAGCGCACCGGCGACGATGAGATCTCGATCTCGGTGGCCGGCACCTGGACCGATTACCACGTCTCTTTCTCCTGGATGGAGGATTTCGAGGCCCTGCATCTCGCCTGCGCGTTCGATGTGAAGGTGCCCGAAGCGCGGGTGCTGGAGGTCATGAGACTCCTGTCGATGATCAACGAACAGATGCTGTTCGGCCATTTCGATCTCTGGGAGCAGGAAGGAGCGATCATGTTTCGGCAGTCGCTGCTTCTGGCCGGGGGCGCCGAGCCGACGAGCCAGCAGGTCGAGGTGCTTCTCTCCAGCGCGCTCGAAGCCTGCGAATGCTATTTCCAGTCGTTCCAGTTCGTCGTCTGGTCGGGGACATCCGCCAGGGATGCGCTGGCCAGCGTGCTGTTCGAAACCCAGGGCAACGCGTAACAGGCCCCGATGAGCAAGGAGCGCGAGGTCAAGCCAGAGATCAGCTTCGCCGATTTCGACCGGGTCGACATACGGGCCGGGACGATCGTCGAGGCCGAACCCTACCCGGAAGCGCGCAAACCCTCTATCAAGCTGAAGATCGACTTCGGGGATCCGGTCGGCATCAAGAAATCGGCGGCTCAGATCACCAGATACTATTCACCCGAAACGCTGGTCGGCCGCCAGGTGTTCGCGGTCGTCAATTTCCCGCCGCGCCAGATCGGCAAGTTCATGTCTGAAGTGCTGACGCTGGGCTTTCCCGACGATGAGGGCGAGGTCGTGCTTGGCGCCATCGAGCGCCGCGTTCCGAACGGCGGCCGGCTCTTCTAGACTGAACTGCTCCCGGTCCTGCCTTCAGCTGGCATGGTGGACCTCCTGCAGGCCGTAGACCGGCGTCGGGATGGCTTCCATGCGGGCCTTGAGCTGCAGCGCCAGGAACTGAGAATAGTGCCGCGACTGGTGCAGGTTGCCGCCGTGGAACCACAACGCTTCCTGCTGCGTCGGTTTCCACATGTTGCGCGGTTCGCCTTCCCAGGGCCCGGGGTCGTTGGTCGTGCCGGAGCCGAGGCCCCACACCTTGCCGACCCGGTCGGCGACTTCCTGGCTGACCAGATCCGCGACCCAGCCGTTCATCGATCCGTAGCCGGTGGCATAGACCACGAGGTCGGCCGGCAGTTCGGTGCCGTCGGCCATGATCACGGAGGTTCGTGTGAGGCGGTCGACCTGTCCCGACACCAGCCTGATCCGGCCGTCGATGATCAGCTGGCTGGCGCCGACGTCGATATAATAGCCGGAGCCGCGGCGCATGTATTTCATGAAGAGCCCGGACTCGTCGTCTCCCCAGTCGAGCCTGAACCCGGCCTTTTCGAGATCGGCATAGAAGGGAGCGTCCAAGTCGCGCAACCGTTCATACACCGGCTTCTGGAATTCCGGCATCAGGCGATAGGGGACCGAGGCGGAGATCAGATCGGCCTTTTCGGTTGTGATGCCGGCCGCAAGTGCCGCTTCGGAATAGAGGGCTCCGGTGGCAATCTCGGTCAGCGGCCCGGAGCGGACGACGTTGGTCGAGGAACGCTGCACCATCGTCACCTCGGCGCCGGCCTCCCACAGCGCGGCGCAGATGTCGTGCGCTGACGTATTGGAGCCGATCACCACAGCCTTCCTTCCAGCATAGGCGTCCGGACCGGGATGCCTCGACGAGTGGTGCTGGTCGCCCTGAAAGACATCCATTCCGGGAAGGTCGGGGATCACCGGCTTGCTCGCCATCCCTGTCGCAAAGACCAGTTGCCTGGGCTTCAGCACCACTTCCCTGCCGGATCGGTCCACGACGACAGTCCACTCGCCGGCCGCGGCGTCGAAGCTGGCCGATCTGCACGTGGTGGAGCCCCAGTAGTTCAGCTCCATCACCCTGGCGTACATTTCGAGCCAGTCGCCGATCTTGTCCTTCGGTGAAAACACCGGCCAGTTTTTCGGGAACGGCAGATAGGGCATGTGGTCATACCAGACCGGATCATGCAGGCAGAGGGATTTGTAGCGCTTGCGCCAGCTGTCGCCCGGCCGCTCGTTGCGCTCGACGATTATCGTCGGCACGTCGAGCTGCCTCAGCCTGGCGGCAAGCCCGATGCCACCCTGGCCGCCGCCGATGATCAGGCAGTAGGGCTGCCGCGAAGTGCCGAGCTCGGCCGCCTCGGCGGAGCGCTCTTCCTGCCAGGTCCTGAGCCCCTTCTGCGGGCCGTGTGCAATGCCCAGCGGCCGCGACGGACCCTGCCTTTCCTCATGTCCCTTGAGTTCGGCCATTGTCGTCAGCAGGGTCCAGATGAGGCCGTCGCGGACCCGGACATGGCCGTAGCCGCGCGCCACATTGGTCTCGAAAGTTATCCAGCCCTCGAGGGTCCCGTCGCTTTCGACGGCGTCCTCGCCTTCGGCGAGCCCCCAGTCGGCCGGCTCGGTCAGACCCAGCCGGCTCTCCAGCATGTCGCGGATCTCGTCGCGGCCCTCCATGGTCCGGATGTTCCAGGTGAAGGCCACGAGATCGCGCCAGTAGCTGTCGCTCCGAAAGAGGCTGGCGGCCGCGCCTGCGTCGCGGGCAGAAAGCGCCTGGCCGAAACGGCCGAGCAGCTCGGAGAGCTTGCGATTGGGTGCTGCCTCCAGCATTGACCCCCTCCCTGGGACTGTCGCCGCGCACAGGAAGATGCGCATTGCCGCACGCATGGTTAGCAGCCGGAACCGGCGGCCGCCACGAAAAACCTCGTCAGGCAGGCACCCTGACCACCGCCCTAAGGCCGCCCATCGGACTGTCGTCGAGCGTGATGTCGCCACCGTGGCTGCGCGCCACGTCGCGGGCGATCGACAGCCCGAGCCCGGTGCCGCTGGCGTCGAGATTGCGCGCCTGGTCGAGCCTGACGAAAGGTTTGAAGACGTCCTCGCGGCGCTCACGGGGGACGCCGGGCCCGTCGTCGTCGATGGTCACGGTGAGGAACCCGCCATCGTGGTTTGCCTCGACATTGACGCTCGCGGCATAGCGCAGCGAATTGCCGACCAGATTGGCCAGCAGCCGGGAGAAGGCGTTCGGCCGCACCCTGACCACCGGGTCGCCGCGGATCGTGGCGCTCAGCTTGCGCTTGCGCAGCCTGGCCTCCTCCCGCAGCTTCCCGATCTGGGTCTGCAGGTCGAGACGGCCGGTTTCCTCCGCGGTCTCGCCACGCGCGAAGGCGAGGTAGGCCTCGAGCATCGTCTGCATGTCGTCGATGTCCTGTTCCAGGGCCTTGGTGTCGCGGCTGGAACGGCTCAGCGCCAGCTGCAGCCTGAAGCGGGTCAGGATCGTCCGCAGGTCGTGGCTTACGCCGCTCAGCATGGCGGTGCGCTGCTCGATCTGGCGCTCGATGCGCTCGCGCATCTGGATGAACGCAAAGCCCGCCCGGCGGACCTCTTCGGCGCCGCGCGGCTTGAAATCGCGCGGCATGGGCCGCCCCTTCCCGAAGCTTTCGGCAGCCTCCGCCAGCTTCAGGATGGGGCGTATCTGGTTGCGCAGGAAGGGAACGGCGATGGTGAGGAGCACCAGCGAGGTGCCGACCATCCAGATCAGGAAGATATGGGTGTTGGAGGCATACGCCTGGTTACGGCGCACGAAGGCGCGCAGCACCTTGTCGCCGAGCTGGATGCGGACCTCGAGAACGCGCGAATCGCCAACCGTGTCGATCCAGAACGGCCGGTTGATCTGGCGCGTGATCTCGGCCGAAAGGATCTGGTCGAGGATCGAGAAGAAGGGTTTCGGGCCGGGCGGCGGCAGTGGATCGGGCGGCAGGATGTCGATCTTCATCGACAGGCGCTCCTGGGCGATGCGGATGATCTCCGAGTAGCCCTGGTCCTGCGGGTAGGTTTCGATCATGTCGATGATGGCGGCCAGATCGCGGGTGGTCGCCTGCGAGAGCCGCTGCGTGACCGTCTGCCAGTGACGCTCCATGAACACCAGCGTGATGACCGACTGCAGGAGGATCATCGGCGTGATGACGATGAGCAGCGAGCGGGCATAGAGCCGCTTCGGCATGTAGAGCGCCACCAGCCGCCAGAAGCGGGTCCAGCCCGCAGGCAAGGCCCGCGCCGCGCGCCACAAGCCGGCGATGAGGCCGGCGCCCGGCCGCTGGTTGAGTTCCGTGGTGGCCATCCGACCTTCCGTTGCCGATGGCCGGCGAAGCAACCTCTTCAGGCGGCCATTTCGGGCGATAGTCTATTCCACGCTCAGCCGATACCCAATACCGCGCACCGTCTGCAGCCAGACTGGGTTGGCCGGGTCGCGCTCGATCTTGCGGCGCAGGCGGTTGATCTGCACGTCTATGGTGCG
>JAJFMR010000148.1 GCA_020696915.1 Rhizobiaceae bacterium
GCTCCTCGCCGAGCGTTCCCGCCTGCCGGCGCGCCCATTGCTCGAGCGACAATTTCAGCGCCGCCTTGAACGTCGCCTCGAAGGCATCGATGCGCGGCAGCGCCGTGTCGACTAGGTCGCCGACCCGATGGCGGGCATCCGGCGACGACGACTGCCATGTCAGGATTGGCCCCAGGGCTTCATGGACGACTGCCTGAACAAGCGAGGACTGGCTCGGAAAATATCGGTAGGCGGTGGCGCGCGACACGCCGGCCGCCTCCGCGACTTCGCTCACCGACGGCGTGGCGCCACCCTGCATGAGCCGGATTGCCGTGTCGAGCATGAGGCGTCCCGTGCGGGCCCTTGGGCCGCGTTCGGCGGCGTCTTCCGGTCCGGCATCGGATTGACGTGAGACGAGCATGTCATTACGATACGCGTGTCTCACGAAAATGCAAATGCCATGATCATGGCGGAGCGGATGGCCACGGCAAGGACCGACCCGGTGAAGCGCATCCACGTCGTCGGCACGGCCGACACGAAGGGCGAGGAACTGGCTTTCCTCGCAGCAAGGATCAGAGCCGGCGGCGGCGAACCGCTTGTCGTGGACGTCGGCACGCAGGCGCCGGCCATGACCCCCGACATTGCGGCCGACGAGGTCGCCCGCCGAGGTCCGGCCGGCACCGCCGAAGCGCTGGCCTCGGGAGACCGCGGGCGCGCGGTCGCGGCGATGGGCGCCGCCTTCGCGGCGTTTGCCGCAGCCCGCGGCGACATTGCGGCGATCGTCGGCATCGGCGGCGGTGGCGGCACGTCGATCGTCACTGCCGGCATGCGGGAACTGCCTTTCGGCATCCCCAAGATCATGGTCTCGACGCTCGCCAGCGGCGATGTGGCGCCCTACGTCGGAGTCTCCGACATCGTCATGATGCCGTCGATCACCGACCTCGCCGGCCTCAATCGTATCAGCCGGCGCGTGCTCGCAGATGCCGCGGCGGCGATCGTTGCGATGGCTGCGCGGACCGAGGAAGACTCCGACGGCAAGCCGGCCATCGGCCTCACCATGTTCGGCGTCACCACGCCCTGCGTGACGGCGATCACCGGGGAATTGCGCGACGACTACGACTGCCTGGTCTTCCATGCAACGGGCACCGGCGGCCGGACCATGGAGAAGCTGGGCGACAGCGGGGCGCTTGCCGGGGTCCTGGACATGACCACGACGGAAGTCTGCGATTTCCTGTTCGGCGGCGTGCTGCCGGCGACCGCGGACAGGCTGGGAGCCATCAAGCGAACGGGCATCCCTTATGTCGGGTCGGCCGGCGGGCTCGATATGGTGAATTTCTGGGCACCCGAGACGATTCCCCCGAAATACGGCGCGCGCCGCTTCCATCGCCACAATCCCAACGTGACCCTGATGCGCACCACGCCGGAGGAAAGCACGGTCATCGGCGAATGGATCGCCCTGAAGCTGAACGAATGCGAGGGGCCGGTGCGTTTCCTCATACCGGAGCGGGGGGTGTCCGCGCTCGATCGGGAGGGCAGCGATTTTTTCGATCCCGAAGCCGACGCCGCGCTTTTTTCCGCGATAGAGAACACGATCCGCCAGACGGAGCGCCGGCGCGTCGAGCGGCTGCCCCTTCACATCAACGATCCGCAGTTTGCACGACACGCCGTCGCCGCGTTTCGTGACATGGTCGGCGGAGCCAGGCAGGCAGGAGCAGCATGACCGCCATCCAACGCAAGGACATTCTGGAGAAGTTCCGCGCCATGATCGCCCGCGGCGTGCCGATCATCGGCGGCGGCGCCGGCACCGGCCTGTCCGCCAGGGCCGAGGAGACGGGCGGCATCGACCTGATCATCATCTACAATTCCGGCCGCTACCGCATGGCGGGGCGGGGCTCCGCAGCCGGGCTTCTCGCCTATGGCAATGCCAACCAGATCGTCAGGGAAATGGCCGTCGAAGTTCTGCCGGTGGTGAAGAGGACGCCGGTACTGGCTGGGGTCAACGGAACCGATCCGTTCGTTTTGATGCCGCGATTCCTCGCCGAGCTGAAGGAGATGGGGTTTTCGGGGGTGCAGAACTTTCCGACCGTCGGCCTCTTCGACGGTGCCATGCGCCAGAGCTTCGAGGAGACCGGAATGGGCTTCGGCCTCGAAGTCGACATGATCGCGGCAGCGCATCGGCTCGACCTCCTCACCACGCCCTATGTCTTCGAACCCGACCAGGCGAAGGCCATGGCGAACGCCGGGGCCGATATCGTCGTGGCGCATATGGGGGTGACGACCGGCGGCTCGGTCGGCGCGACGTCGGCGCGCTCCCTCGGCGACTGCGTCCTCGCAATCGGGGCGATCGCCGAAGCCGCGCGCACGGTCCGCAGCGACATCATCGTGCTTTGTCATGGCGGGCCCATATCCATGCCGGAGGATGCGCGGCATGTGCTGCAACGCGTCGAGGGGCTGCACGGTTTTTATGGCGCGTCGAGCATGGAGCGCCTGCCGGCGGAGACCGCCATCGCCAGGCAGACGGCCGATTTCAAGGCGCTCTGCGTGAGAGCTGCGAACGAGGGCACGTGAGGGTATCGAGATGAGCGATCGGGAGACGTTGTTCCGCTACGCGAAGGACGTCGACAGTTTTGCCTTCGACTGGGGCCGGCTGGCGCTGACGGTCGCCCCGGACGTCAACGGTGCCGTGCGGTTCTCGGGTGGCGTGGTCGATCTTGGCGTGGGGCAGGGCCATGCCAGGCACAACCACCCGGGCGCCGAGGAGATCATTTTCGTGATCTCCGGCACCGGCGAGCAGATGGTCGAGGACGAGCACGGCAGTCCGGTCATTCGCGAGGTCGGGCCGGGGTGCACGATCTACGTGCCGGAAAGCCGCTTCCACTCGACGCTCAACACCGGCGAGGGACCGATGCAGCTTTTCGTGGTCTATTCGCCGGCCGGCCCGGAGCTCGCCTTGCGCGAGCTCCCTGATTTCAGGCTGGTCAGCCGGAGCGCCTGAGCGTGCACGGATAATTGACCGCAGGCCGAGTAACATCGCCGGCCGTCATTCGATATTCTTCCGAAACGGAGGAACTCGAACATGCGTGTCCTGACCAAAGCCTGGCCGAACGGCTTGCAACTCGCGGCCGCAGCCACCGTGCTGATTGCCCTGGCAGGGGCGAGCCTCTTCCAGTCCGCTACCATGGCTGCCGAGTCGGCGGTGGTGATACCGCCGCCCTCGCTCGACGAAGAGCTCGGCACGGGAATGCGCAAGGCGCTGTTTGCCGGCGGCTGCTTCTGGGGCGTCCAGGGCGTGTTCCAGCACGTCAAGGGCGTCACCAACGCGGTCTCCGGCTATGCCGGGGGCAAACGGGAAACCGCCATATACGAATTGGTCGGCTCCGGGCGGACCGGCCATGCCGAGGCCGTGGAAGTCACCTATGACGCAGGCCAGGTGTCATACGGCACCCTGCTGCAGGTCTTCTTCTCGGTCGCTCACAATCCGACGCAGCTCAACTACCAGGGACCCGACCGCGGTCCGCAATACCGATCGGCGATCTTCCCGCTCGACGCCGGACAGGAGAAGGTCGCCGCGGCCTATATTTCAGAACTCGACCAGGCGAAGCTCTTCGACGGCCGCATCGTCACGGCGCTCGAAGGCGCAAAGCCCTTCTATCCTGCCGAGGACTATCATCAGGATTTCCTGACCCGCAATCCGCGTCACCCCTACATCGTCTTTCACGACCTGCCGAAACTCGATCATCTGAAGAAGCTTTTTCCGGAGCTCCACCGGGAAGATCCGGCGCTGGTGGCGGCTTCCAACTGAACTCAGGTGCCGCCGCCGCCGCGGTTCCAGCCGCGGCCGCGGTCGCCGAACATCTCGCAGCCTCCGGCCGTGACGGCCACCGTATCCTCGAGCTTGATGAATCCGCGCCGCGGGTGACGCATCGTGGTTTCGACCGAAAGCACCATGTTCACCTCCAGCGGCCGCGCCGCGTCGACGCCCTCATAGGCGACGGGCCCGTCGCTCATCAGGAATGGCACCTCGTGGCTGACCAGCCCCATTCCGTGTGCGACGAAATCGGTGAAGGCCGCGCTGGCGGATGATTCGAGAGCCTCCTTCCCCGCCGCGATCACCTCGCTTCCGTCGGTCCCGGCGCGGATTTTGGAGCAGGCAGCCCGCTGGATCGTCTCGATCTCGGCGAGCAGGTCCTCGAGCTCGGCATCGGGCTCGCCGAGCAGGCCCATTCGGCAGAGGTCGCCGATATAGCCGCGGTAATTGCCGCCAGAATCGATCGACAGCACCTCCCCTTGCTGCCAGGACTGCGAGGAGGCGGCCCGATTGTGACTGCTGCCGAGCGTCAGCAGGCAGTATTCGAACTGGAGCCCGCGGCTGGTCTCCTCGCGACGCAGGCGTTCGATGATGTCGGTCTTGGTCGTGCCCTGGCCGGCCCATCCGATTGTCGCCAGCATTGAGTCGGTAATGAGTTCGGCGGCAATGCGCAGTCTCTCCAGCTCCGCCGGGGTCTTTACCGCCCGCATTCGCTCAAGCATGCCGGTCGCATCCACGAGCCTGGCGCCGGGCAGCGATTTCGACAGCTCTTCATGGGCGTCCGACGGCAGGAAGCCCGGCTCGATGCCGATTCGCGCCTTGCCCTGGCCGATTTTCCTGAGATGCTCGGCCGCCAAGCGGGAGGCGTCGCGCGTGCCCCAGCAAGAGGGATGGAAGGCCGGCGTCCAGAACGGGTGGTTGGCGTGTTCGCCGCCTTCCATCCTGTTGGCCACATAGGCGGCGTTTTCCGGCCGGCCTTTTTCGTATACGACGATGGGCAGATAGCGGCTGTGGCCGATGGCGTCCATCGCCGCAAAGAAGATGAACCTGTAGCCGCCGAGCAGGTACTGGGTGTTGTGCTTGGACGTTGCAACCAGGACGTCGAGACCGGCCGCTTCCATCAATCGGTCGAGACGCCCATGGTCGAAGGGAATGTCCCGAATGTCGCCGGCCTGGATGTTCATCGACTGACCTGCTCCAGTTTCCTCGCCGGCCACTCTCCATCAGTTCAGCGTGCCGGTCCAGTACCATCAGGCTTTCCGCTTATAGCGTGCTTCTTCCACGACCCGAGAGCGTCGGGGGGTGCAGAAAAGTGCAGTTAGCGGCCGTGGTCGGGCTATGCTATCCAGCTGCGCATGGCGCAGAAGAAGGGATACGAGGTCGATGCCTGGCTGGCGAGGCCGGGAGACCAGCCCGTCGTGCTGATCTATGGACCGGACCGCGGCCTTGTCAGTGAACGCGCCCTCGCCTTCGCCCGGCAGACCGGGCTCAAGCTGGACGACCCGTTCTCCGTCGTGCGGCTGGATGCATCCGAAGTGGAGCGCGATGCCGGGCGCCTGCTCGACGAGGCCCGCACGGTCCCCATGTTTGCCTCGAGACGGCTGCTATGGGTGCGCAACACCGCCGGGCAGAAGTCCCTCGCCGAGGAGGTGAAGGCGCTGCTTGCCGACCCGCCGCGTGACGCAATCGTGCTCATCGAAGCGGGGGAACTCAGAAAGAACATGCCTTTGCGAACAGCCGTCGAGGCAAGCGGCGCCGGGATGGCGCTGCCCTGTTACCCCGACGAGACTCGCGACATGGACGCGGTGATCGACGGCGAATTGCGGAAATCGGGCATGCGTGTGACTGAAGAAGCCCGCCAGCTGCTTCGCCGCAGCCTGGGCGGCGACCGGTTGGCCTCCCGGGGGGAAGTCGAGAAGCTGGCGCTCTACGCCCACGGACGGGACGCAATCGTTCTCGACGACGTGAAAGCGCTGACCGGCGATGTTTCGGGGCTGTCGCTGGACGATGCGGTCGACCTGATGCTGGATGGGCGCATCGACGAGTTCGACGCGGCGTTCAGTCGTCATTCGCTTGCCGGAAGCCAAGCCTATCTGATGCTTGCAGCGGCAATCAGGCAGCTGCAGACATTGCATCTGTTGCGGGCCGCAAGGGCAGGAAAGAGTGCCGCGGCGACGGTTGCCGCCGCGCGTCCGCCCATCTTCTTCTCGCGTCGCAAGACGGTCGAGCGCGTTCTCGAGAGGTGGCCGCCCGAACTGCTGCTGCGCGGCCTCTCCCGCCTGCAGCAGGCAGTGTTGGCGACGCGCCGTCGGCCAGAGCTCGCAGTTGCCCTCGCCCGTCACGCATTGCTCGGCCTGGCTGTCGAGGCCGCTCGCCTATCGGGTCGTTAGCCGACTGACCACTACCGCTGCAGGCGGCGGCAGAGATCGTCGAGCTGCTCGAGTGAACGGTAGACTATCCTGACTTCGCCGCCCCGGTCCCTGTGGGAAATTGCGACTTTCAGCCCGGTGATATCCGCGAGCAGCTTTTCCAGCGCCAGCGTGTCGGTGTCCTTCTCGGCCGGCGACTTCCGGGCTTCGAGGCGGCGATCTGGCGCCTGCGCCAGGGCTTCCGCCTGCCGGACGGACAGGCCGCCAGCGACAATCCGCCTCGCCAGCCCGGTCGGATCGCTCGCCGTAACCAGGGTTCGCGCGTGGCCGGCCGACAGCTGGCCATCGACGAGCAGTTCGCGCAGCTCCTCAGGCAGCTTGAGAAGACGCAAAGTATTGGCAACATGGCTGCGGCTCTTGCCGATGACCTGGCCGAGATCGGCCTGCGTGTAATTGTGATCATCGATCAGCTGCTGATATCCCAGCGCCTCCTCGACTGCATTGAGATCGGATCGCTGGACATTCTCGATGATCGCCAGTTCGAGTGCGGTGCGATCGTTGACGTCGCGCACCAGGACCGGGATCTCCGTGAGACCGGCCCGCTGGGCGGCGCGCCAGCGCCGTTCGCCGGCAATGAGCTCGTAATTGCGCTCCGACTTGCGGCGCACCAGAACGGGCTGAACGATGCCGTGCTCGCGGATGGATTGCGCGAGATCCTCGAGTTCCGCATCGGCGAAGTTGCGTCTCGGATTCTTTGGATTGGGCGAAATGAACTCGATAGGAACGCGGCCGTCGGCTGCCGTAACCGCAGCATTACCGGCAGGACCCGACGGTTGCGGGCGGTCTATCTCGCCGATCAGCGCCGCCAGTCCGCGGCCCAGCCGCTTTCTCGAGACATCTTCGCTCATTGCTCGGTCCATGTTTCCCAAAGCGCTTTCGTATGTCAGG
>JAJFMR010000149.1 GCA_020696915.1 Rhizobiaceae bacterium
ATCACCGGCGTGCCCGGGACTTCCGTCGACGACCTGCGCACCAAGGCCGCAAAGGAAGTCTTCGCGAAGCATCCGGACATCAAGATCGTCGGAGAGGCGGTCGGCATGTGGAGCCAGGCCGTGGCGCGCACGGAACTGTCGAAGATCCTCGCCACGCGCTCCTGGGACGACATCGACGGCCTGTGGCTGCAGGTCGGCTGCTTCACGGCCAATGCCATGCAGCTCGAAGCCGGAAAAAAGACCAGCGAACTCCTGCCCTGCGCCGGCGAGGGCTCGAACGGGGGCCGCATCCAGATGCTGCCGGAGGGCACCGAAGTCGAAGGAGCGGCGTCGCCTTACGCGCCCCTGGGCGCACCGCGCATCTCCTACGCTTCGCCGCCCTATTCCGGCGCGCTGGCGCTTAAGCTCGCCGTCGAGTCGCTGGAGGGCAAGGAAGTCGCCAAGACCACGATCCTGCCGCTGCCTGTGGTGACCAGCGAAACCATCAAGCTTTGCGAGGAAGGCACCTGGGAGGAGATGAAGGCAGGCTGCAACGCCTTCAAGCCGGCGCTGGTCAGCAATCCCGGCTGGTTCGCGTCGATCTTCTCGGAGCAGACGCCCGAGATCGGGCTCAATGCCGCGCTCGTCGGCCAACCTGAAGAATAAGCCTCCCGAGGCCAGGCGATGCGCAAAGTTGCGCATCGCCTGAAGGGGCCGGCATTCGAGGCGATGACAGCAGACAGGCAGATTGCCGCCGTCGAGATCGACCGCGTTCGCAAGGCGTTCGGTCCGACGATCGCGCTGGACGATGTATCGTTCAGCATTGCCGCGGGCGGTGTTCATGCGTTGCTGGGAGAGAACGGCGCCGGCAAGTCGACGCTGGTCAAGCTGCTGTCGGGCCTGATGCGGCCGAGCGAGGGACGCGTCCGCATATTCGGAGAAGAAGTCACCGGCGGCTCGCCGCGCCGCGCGCATTCGCTCGGCGTCCAGACCGCGTTCCAGGAAATGACGCTGGTGCGCGATCTCTCCGTCCTCGACAACATGCTCCTGCCCTATGCGCCGGTCGGCGTCTCCGGACTCATCCGTCGCGGCGCAGCGCGCAAGGCGGCGCGCCGTCACATCGAGCAGCTGGGCTTCTCGGTCGATCTCGAGTCGGAAGTCAGCACGCTCGAGCTTTCGGTCAGACAGAAGATCGAGATTGCCCGAGCCGTCTGGCGCAAGCCGAAAATCCTGCTGCTCGACGAACCGACATCGACCCTCGCCGGTCGCGACGTCGACTGGCTGGCCGCGATTATCGCCCAGCTGAAGGCGGCGGGCACCACCATCGTCTTCATCACCCACCGCCTGCGCGAGGTACGCGCCTTCTGCGAATCGCTGACGATCCTGCGCAACGGCCGCCACATCGTGACGGCCCCCGTCGGCGAGGTCTCGGACGCCGAAGTCATCGAGAAGATCATCGGCAGAACCATAGAGCAGACCTTCCCGCCCAAGCCTGTCGGCGCGGAGGCCTTTGGACCCCCCGTCCTCGGCGTGCGCGACCTGAAGGTCGGGCGCAAGCTCGACGGTGTCGGGTTCGACCTTCGGCGGGGCGAGATTCTCGGCATTGCCGGGCTGCAGGGAATGGGCCAGCAGGATCTCTTCCTGGCCTGCTTCGGCATGGCCGAAATCGAGCGCGGCAATTTGCTGGTCGACGGCCGCAATGTCCGGCTGGGCTCGCCTGCCGATGCAATCCGTCCCAACATGGGAATTGGCCTTGTCCCGGAAGATCGCAAGTCGGAAGGGCTGTTCCTGAAACTGTCGGGCCGACAGAACGCCAGCCTGCCAGTCATAGACCGCTTTGCCCGCTTCGGAATAATCGACGGCAAGGCCGAAACAAGGTCGGTCGCCGCTGCGTTCTCCAGCGTGGAGGTCGATCGACGCGCGCTATGGACACGGGCCGGCGCCTTCTCCGGCGGCAACCAGCAGAAGATTGCCATCGCCAAGTGGCTGGTCGCGCAAAGCCGGATCCTGCTTCTGTTCGATCCTACCCGCGGCATCGACGTCGGCACCAAGCATGAGCTTTACGTGATGATGCGCAACTTCGTTGCCGAGGGCGGCTCGATCCTGCTGCATTCGACCGAGATTCCCGAACTCGTGCATCTGTCCGACCGCGTGCTGGTCCTCTATGACGGGCGGATCGCGGCGGAACTCCAAGGCAGCGCGATAAGCGAAGCCGCCATCATGCGCCCCGCGCTGGGCCAGACTCACGTCCGCGAGACGGCCGCGGCATGAAAGAGGCGATCCTTCCCTCGCGCCCCCCCGGCAGCATCAGCCTGCGGCGTGCGCTGACCAGGAACCGCGGCGCGCTGGTTGCAGCAGTCGTCCTTGCAATCCTGCTGCTGATCGTCGACTGGGTCGGAGCCGGCCCGCTCACCTATTTCGACGTGTCATTCCTGTCCTCCGGCGGCGCCACCTCGGCCCTTGCCGCGATCGGTCAGACGATCGTGGTGCTTTCCGGCGGCTTCGATCTTTCGGCGGGCGCCGTCATCTCTCTGGTGAACGTCGTACTGGCATCGAGCATGGATCCAATGGCGCCGACCGCCAGCGTGGCGCTATGGAGCCTGGCCGGCATCGGTGTCGGCATGGCCGTCGGCGCATTCAACGGCTTCTTCATAGCCGTTCTGCGCATGCAGCCCATCGTGGTGACGCTGTCGACCATGTTCATCCTGCAGGGAGTGACCCTGCTGGTCATGGACAAGCCCGGCGGCTTCGTCGCACCGGACCTTGGCGCCTTTTATCTCGGCGACGCAATCGAGGGCTGGCTACCCATGCCGCTGGTGGTGATCGGCGTGGTTCTGCTCCTGTGGCTCTGGCTGAAGGGCACGCGCTTCGGCACGGCACTCTATGCGGTCGGCAGCGACGCCGACTCGGCGGCGGCCGTCGGCGTCAACGTCATGCTGACTCAGTTTCTGGTCTACGTCATAGCCGGCGGCTGCTACGGTCTTGCCGGTGTGTTCATCAGCGCGCAGACAGGAAGCGGCGACCCCCTGGTCGGCAATCCGCTGCTGCTCTCCATGTTCGCGGCGGTGGTAGTGGGTGGAACCCGTCTCGGCGGCGGTCAGGGCGGACCGGTCGGCACGGTTTTCGGCGCCTACATCCTGATGCTGGTGGTCAACATCCTGCTGGTGCTGAACGTCTCGGCATATTATGCGACGATCGCCGAGGGCACGATCCTGATCATGGCCGTGCTGGCCGGTTCCATCTCGCAAGGTTCCGTGCTCGCCGTGCAGTTGCGGGCCGCCCGTGCCCGGCTTGCCGCCTGGCGCGCCGGCATGCTGCCCTCGCAGCTCGACATGGTCGACCACAGGCTCCGCATCGCCACGCCGGAGCGCGCCGGCAATGCAGCGGCGTCCCGTCCCGCCTTTCACATCCGCCATGCCGAGGCTCTACGCTACGCCTTGCCGGCCTATATCTGCCTGCTCGTCATCGTCGTCGTGACGCAGTTCTGGCTCGGGCGTGCGATCCTCAATCCGGGCTACTGGAACTCGCTGCTGGTGCTTTCCAGCTTCCTTGCCGTCCTGGCACTCGGCCAGGGCACCGTCATCCTGACCGGCGGGCTCGACCTCTCGGTGCCCTGGACGATCGGCATCTCCGGCATCATCCTGGCAGGCATGGTCAACGGCTCCGACGCAGCCCTCGTCTACGCGTTGCCGATGGTCCTGCTGATGGCCGTGGCAATCGGATTCGCCAACGGTGTCGGAATAGTCTTTCTCGGCATCTCACCCATCGTCATGACGCTTGCCATGAACGGCATCCTGCAGGGTTTCTCACTTCTCTATTCGCAAGGCACGCCGGCCGGATTCTCATCGCCCATGCTGCGCTGGTTCATGACCGGCCGGGTAGCAGGAGCGACGCCGGTCGTGCTCTTTCTGATCGTCTTCGTGACGGCGGCCGTTCTCCTGCTGAGCCGCACCCCGTTCGGGCGCCGTGTCTACGGCATCGGCAACGGCGTTCGCGCCGCACAGCTCTCAGGCGTGCCGGTCGAGAAGACGCTGATCCTCGTCTACATGCTGTCCGCCGCCTGCTCGGCCATAGTCGGCATCATGCTCACGGGCTTTTCGGGACAGGCCAGTCTCGGCATGGGCGACGAGTACCTGCTGCCCTCGATCGCCGTCGTGGTGGTCGGAGGGGCCCTGATCACCGGCGGCCGCGGCCACTATCTTGGCATGCTCGGCGGCGTCCTGCTGCTCACCGCACTCCAGATGCTGCTCGCCGGCACCACGCTGCCCTATGCGACACGCGCGATCCTCTACGGACTGGTGGTGCTCGGCGCGGTGATGGCGCTTCGCGAGCGTCACGTGAATTGAAGGAAAGAAGGCCATGAGCTCAAGCGCACCGAAATCCGCCGAGGAATTCCTGGGTGGCCTGAAAGGACAGAGAGTGGTGATCACGGCCGGCGCCGGCGGCATCGGGCTGGCCATAGCGGACACGCTCGCAAGGCTCGGTGCGCGGATCGTGGTCTGCGACGTGTCGGACGAAGCCCTCGGCGCCATCGGCGGCAAGGTGAAGGTGGAGGCGGCCGTGAAGGCCGACGTGTCGGACGAAGCTCAGGTGGACTCCCTGTTCGAAACCGTGAAAGCCAGGCTTGGGGGACTCGACGCGCTGGTCAACAATGCCGGCATCGCCGGACCCACCGGCGGCGTCGACGAGATTGCGCCGGCCGACTGGCGCCGCTGCCTGGACGTCGGCCTCACGGGACAGTTCCTGTGCGCGCGCCGCGCCGTGCCGCTCATCAAGGAAGCAGGCGGCGGATCGATCGTCTCGATGTCATCGGCCGCAGGCCGGCACGGCTATGCGTTCCGGACGCCCTACTCGGCCGCGAAGTTCGGCGTCGTCGGCTTCACCCAGAGTCTCGCAAAGGAACTCGGTCCCCATCGCATCAGGGTGAATGCCATCCTGCCCGGCATCATAGAAGGGCCGCGGATCGAGGCGGTCATCTCGGCCCGCGCGAAACAGCTCGGCATCGGCCATGAGGAAATGACGACCCGCTACCTGCAGAACGTGTCGCTGCGCCGGATGACCAGTCCCTACGACGTCGCCGCAATGGTCGCCTTCCTGCTGTCGGATGCCGGCATCAACATTTCCGGCCAGTCGCTCGGCGTCGACGGCAATGTCGAAACTCTCTGAGGGATCCCGATGACACGGGTTGCCATAGTCGGAAGCGGCTTCATCGGACGCGCCTGGGCGATCAGCTTCGCCCGCGCCGGTCACGAGGTGCGCCTTTGGGACCACCTGCCGGAGGCCTCGGCCGGGGCCCTCGACTACATCGAAGGCGTGCTCGGCGACCTTGCGGCCAACAACCTGCTGGGGGGTCAGTCGCCGCAGCAGGTTCTGGCGCGACTGTCGATCGCATCGGAACTCGCCGAGGCGGTCGGCGGGGCGGAGCACATCCAGGAGAACACGCCCGAGAAGCGTGAGATCAAGCGCGACATCTTCTCGCGCATCGACCAGGCAGCCGGGCCGGAAGCGGTAATCGCCAGTTCGACCTCGGCGCTGCTGCCCTCCACGTTCACCGACCACCTCTCCGGGCGGCATCGCTGCCTGGTCGTGCACCCGATCAACCCACCCTACCTGGTGCCGGCGGCGGAACTGGTGCCGGCGCCCTGGACGAGCCCGGAAAGCATCGAGAAGACGCGCGCCTTCCTCATCTCGGCCGGCCATGCGCCACTGGTGATGAAGCGCGAGCTCGACGGGTTCATCATGAACCGCATGCAGGGCGCGCTGCTCGAGGAGGCGTTCCGGCTGGTTGCCGACGGCTATGCCAGCGTCGAGGACGTCGACATCGGCATCCGCGACGGGCTGGCGCTACGCTGGTCGTTCATGGGACCGTTCGAGACCATCGATCTGAACGCCCCCGGCGGCGTGCGCGACTATGTCGAGCGATACCAGTCGATCTATTCCAACATCTTTCCGCAGCTGCTGCGCCGGGTCGACTGGGGCGGCGAGGTCATGGCGGCCGTCGAGGCCGACCGGCGCGCAAGGGTGCCGAAGGACAGGCTGGTGGAGCGCCAGATCTGGCGCGACCGCCGCCTGATGGCGCTCGCCGCTCACAAGAGGAAATCCGACGAGGAGTTTGGAAAATGAGCGACACCCCCCGCAAGTCGAGCGGCTCCACCGCCCAGGGCAAGGTCATCATCACCTGCGCCGTGACCGGCGCGATCCATACACCGACCATGTCCCCCTATCTGCCCATCACCCCGGACCAGATCGCCTCGGAAGCGGTTGCGGCGGCCGAAGCGGGTGCCGCCATCCTGCACCTGCACGCCCGCGACCCCGAGACCGGCAGGCCGGACCAGACGCCCGAAGCCTTCGCCCGCTTCCTGCCGCGGATCAAGCAGGGAACGACTGCGGCCATCAACATCACGACCGGCGGAAGCCCCTACATGAAGGTCGAGGAGCGGGTGAAACCGGCCGCGCAATTCAAGCCGGAAGTCGCATCCCTCAACATGGGCTCGATCAATTTCGGCCTCTATCACCTGGTCGACAAATACGAAAGCTTCAGATTCGACTGGGAGCGGCCGCATCTCGAAGCCACCCGCGACCTCGTTTTCCGCAATTCCTTCAAGGATATCGAGTATATCCTCTCGACCTGCTACGACAACGGCACCCGGTTCGAGTTCGAGTGCTACGACATCGCCCACCTTTACAACCTCGCCCATTTCGCCGAACGCGGCCTGGTCAAGCCGCCCTTCTTCGTCCAGTCGGTGTTCGGGTTGCTGGGCGGCATCGGCACGCATCCGGAAGACGTGGCCCACATGAAGCGCACGGCCGACCGGCTGTTCGGACAGGAATTCCGCTGGTCGGTGCTGGGGGCCGGCGCCAGCCAATTGCGTATCGCGGCGCAGGCCGCCGCGCTCGGCGGCAATATCCGCGTCGGCCTGGAAGACAGCCTGTGGGCCGGACGCGGCAGGCTGGCGAAGTCGAATGCCGAACAGGTCGTATTGGCGCGAAAGATCATCGAGGGCCTGGGAATGGAGGTCGCCACCCCGGACGAGGCACGGGCCATCCTCGAGCTGAAAGGCG
>JAJFMR010000150.1 GCA_020696915.1 Rhizobiaceae bacterium
CGGCGGCCTGCGCGGCGCCCCTCCTCGTGCACGAGGGCCGGGCGGTGGTCTTCGACTCCTATCCTGAACTCACGTCCGGCACCGACGACCTGACCTTCGACTGGAGCGCCGACGACGTGCTGGTGCTTCGCAACGCCGGGCCGCAGGGCGGGCCCGGCATGCCGGAATGGGGCATGCTGCCGATCCCGACAAGGCTGGTGCAGGAGGGGGTCCGCGACATGGTACGGATTTCCGATGCCCGCATGAGCGGCACGAGCTACGGTGCCTGCATCCTCCACGTCGCGCCGGAAGCACATGTCGGGGGCCCGCTCGCCGCGCTCGCCACCGGCGACCGGGTGCGCGTCGACGTGCCCCGCCGCCGCATCGAAATGCTCGTCGACGACGCCGAGATCCGACGGCGCCTGCAGGCGCTGCCGAAACGGCAACCCCATTACGGACGCGGCTATGGCTGGCTTTTCGCGCGCCACATCACGCAGGCCAACGAGGGCTGCGATTTCGACTTCCTGGAGACCGGCTTCGGCGCCACGGCCGACGAACCGGCTATCTTCTGAGTTGGGCCGAAAGGTAGATCGCGTTCGGAAGAATTCCGATGCGCAGCAGCGGACTACGGCGCAGGCGCGTCTCTGAAGACCCTTGAATCCCATTGGGTCGGTGGCGGGATCTACCGCCGCTCGCCCCCAAGCGAGCCTTGCGCACTGCTCAGCATGTCGGCACGGGACGGCACGCCGGGATTGCCTTCCGCGCGGTTCCTGAACAGTGCGGCGCGGGCGAGCAGCATCAGGGTTACCGGCGTCGTGACGGTGACGAAGACGAAAATCAGGACCTCATGCAGGACAGGACGGGACTGCAGCACCGAGAAAAAGATCATCGAGCCGAGCAGGATGCCCGCTGCCCCGAAGCTGGTGGCAAGCGTCGGCGCATGGATGCGTTCGAAGAAGCTTCGAAAGCGCACGACGCCGACGGCGCCGGCCAGGGTCAGGGAGGCGCCGCAAAGAACGCAGAATGCGACAAGCAGCGCCGCCCATCCGGGAAGCGCTTCGGCAGGCGTCATTCGATGACCTCGCCGCGCATGAGAAACTTGGCCAACGCCACTGTCGAGACGAAGCCCAGGAGGGCAATCACCAGAGCCGCTTCGAAATAGAGCGTGCTGCCGGTACGGATGCCGACGGTCAGCACGAGCAGCATGGCGGCGACGTACATGGCGTCCAGGCAAAGGACCCGGTCCTGGGCACGCGGCCCCCGCAGCAACCGCCAGGCGTGGCAGGCCATAGCCAGCACGAGCATGAGCTGGGCGATGCTCACGGACCATACGAGGATCACGTTACTCATTCGAAAATCTCCCGCAGCAGGGCTTCGTAGCGGGTCCTGATCAGCTCTCTCCACTCCTCCTCGTCGGCGAGATCGAGGACGTGGATCAGGAGGACGCCCGAAGCCTGGTCATAGTCGATCCATGCGGTGCCCGGCGTGCTGGTGATGATGCAGGCGAGCACCGCCAGGCCGATCTCGTCGCGCAGCTTCAACGGGATGGCGACGAATCCGGCGGTCCACTGCCGCCGCTTGCCCTGCAGGATGATGCTCGTCACCGCGACGTTAGATTTCACCACGTCGGCAACGACGAGGAGGAACAGGCGCGGGATGAGTTGCCAGCGGCGCAGCCGGGGCTTCCCAGGATGCAGAGCCACCATGACCCGGGATGCGAACACGGCCACCGCCAGGCCGAGCACCACGTGGCCGGGAGAAAAGCCGTTGAGCAGCAGCCACATCAGGAGCAGCGATGCGGTGAGCAGCGGATAGGGCAGCACGCGGCTCATCTGTCTGCCTCGGCGGCATCGGCCGCAGAACCGGGCAGGACGCGGCCGATGTAGCCGGTCGGCGCATGCAGGGAGCGCGCGACAGCGTCGGTGTAGCGCATCAGCTCACCGGCCTCCACGGTCACGGCAAGGCAAAGACCGATGAGCAGGGCCACGGGAGCCGCCTCCACCACCAGCACACGCGGCACGATCACTTCGAGCGGCGCCCAGAAGGTGCGAATGCCGGTGCGCAGCATGGCGATCAGCACTGCCAGGCCCGACAGGATCAGCAGCGCGGCAAAGACCCATGTCGTCCATGCGATCGCCGCCGCCTCGCCAAGTCCTGCCGGATTGAAGGCGGCGCTGAGCAGCGCGAATTTGGCCACGAAGCCCGATAGCGGCGGCAGCCCTGCCAGCAGCAATGCGCTGCAGCCGAAACAGACGCCGAGCAGGGCGAGAGCGCCGGGCGTGGCGACGCCGAGCTCTTCCTCCTCGGCATCGTCCATTTCCTCGTCATAAGCTTCCATGGTCACCGCCAGGACGTCAGCTCCCGGCTGCTGCGCCCGTTCGACGAGCTCGATCAGAAGATAGAGCGCGGCGACGCTCAGCGTCGAACTCACCATGTAGAAGAGTGCTCCCGAAACGACCGGCGCGTCGGCCATCGCGACCGCAGCCAGCAGCGTTCCCGACGACACCAGGAGACTGTGTCCGGCAAGCCGCCCGAGGGTCTGCGACGCCAGGATGCCGAACGTTCCGAAAGCAATCGTCGCCAGGCCGCCGAACAGCAGCACCGAACTGCCGAAGCCGCTGAGTTCCCCCGCCCCGCTGCCGAACAGGAGCAGGGTAAGGCGCAAGAGGACATAGACCCCGACCTTGGTCAGCACGGCAAAGATGGCCGCCACCGGGGCAGCGGCCGCCATATAGGCGCCCGGCAGCCAGAAGCAGAGCGGCCACACGCCTGCCTTGACCAGAAAGGCCACGCCGAGCACCGCCGCACCCGCCTCGAACAGCACCCGCTCCCCATCCGCGACGAGCGGCAGGCGGACTGCGAGATCGGCCATGTTGAGAGTGCCGGTGACGCCGTAGATCAGGCTGACGCCAATCAGGAACAGCAGGGACGCGGCGAGGTTGACGACGATGTAGTGCAATCCCGTGCGCACCCGGAACGCGCTCGTTCCATGCAGAAGCAATCCATAGGACGCCGCCAGCAGGACTTCGAAGAAGACGAACAGGTTGAACAGGTCGCCGGTCAGGAAGGCACCGTTCAGCCCCATGAGAAGGAACTGGAAGAGGCTGTGGAAATGCGGGCCGGCGCGATGCCAGCGAGCCATCGAGAAGGTGAGCGAGGCGGCGGCGAGCACGGACGTCAGAAGCAGCATCATCGCCGACAGCCGGTCGAGAACCAGGACTATGCCGAACGGCGCGGGCCAGGCGCCGAGCGGATAGGACCAGGCCGCGTCGGGCGTTGCCGAATCGGCCAGCCGGACCAGGAAGGCGGTGATGACCAGAAGGGCCGCCGTCGCGCCTATGTTAAGCGCCGCCTTCACTGTGTGCCGCCGCTCCTCGACCAGGAGAAGGGCTGCGCCAGCCGCCAGAGGCAGCAGGATCGGAGCGACCAGAAGATGCTGAAGCCAGTTCACCCGTGCGGCTCCCGACCGTCGACGTGGTCGCTGCCGGTCAGGCCGCGTGCCGCCAGGAGAACGACCAGGAAGAGCGCGGTCGTGGCAAAGCTGATGACGATGGCGGTGAGAACCAGGGCCTGCGGAACCGGGTCCGTGTACGCGGCAGGGTCTACCGCGGCTCCGGTCTCGAGGACGGGCGGCGCGCCGGTGCGGAGGCGGCCCATGCCGAAGATGAACAGGTTGACGGCGTAGGAGAGCAGCGACAGACCGATGATCACCTGGTAGGTGCGCGGGCGAAGAAGCAGCCAGATGCCCGATGCGGTGATGATCCCGATTGCCGCCGACAGCGTCAGTTCCATCAGACCTGCTCCCTCGCCCGCGCGGCCCGTAGGCTGCGGACCGACTGGTGGGCCAAGGCGATCAGCATCAGCACGGTTCCGCCGACGACCAGCGAAAACACGCCGAGGTCGAACAGCGATCCGGTCGCCAACGGGACCTCGCCGACGAACGGAATGTCGAGATACCGGAAATGCGACGTGAGGAATGGCCGGTCGAACAGCCAAGCTGCCGCGCCGACGAGAAGGGCCAGCAGGAGACCGCTGCCCATCCAGGTCACCGGCAGCACGCGGAGCCTATCCTCGACCCAAATGGTTCCGGCGGCCATGTACTGGAGGATGAACCCGGCAGCCATCGCGACCCCTGCGGCGAAGCCGCCGCCCGGCGCATCATGGCCGCGCAGGAACAGGTAGGCGGCAAGCACGATGATGACCGGGAACAGCCATTGCATGATCACTGATGGCACGAAGAGATAGTCGACGACGGTGGCCCCCGGGGAACGGTCCGGATGCGCTTCGTCATAGGCCCGCTGCAAAAGCTGCTGCTCGGGAGAGCTGATGCTGTCGGGGGCCGGCCGGAAGCGGCGCAGCAGCGCGAACACCGTCAGCGCGACGATGCCCAGCACCGTGATCTCACCGAACGTGTCGAAGGCGCGAAAATCTACCAGGATGACGTTGACGACGTTGCGGCCGCCGCCCTCGCTGTAGGACTTCTCGAGGAAGAAGGCTGCGATGCCGTCGGGTGCCTCGCGCGTCATGACAGCGTAAGCGAGGACCGACATCCCGCCTCCGGCGCAAATCGCCAGGGCAAGATCGCGGCCGCGCCGCAGGCGCGACATCGGCGTCGTCAGTTCGTGGATCAGCTCGGAGCGTTTCGGCAGCCAGCGCAGTCCGAGCAGGATCAGCACGGCCGTCACGATCTCGACCAGCAGTTGCGTGGCTGCGAGATCGGGCGCCGACAGCCAGACGAAGGTCGTGCAGGTGACCAGCCCCGTGCCGCCCAGCAGCGCCAGGGCCAGCACGCGGTGGAACTTTGCCTGGTGCGCCGCGGCGACGGCGCAGCATCCGCCCACCGCCCACAGGGCCACAAAGGCCGGATCGGCATTGGCAAATGACAACGGCGCCGGGGCAAAGCCATGCCAGAACAGCGGCAGGAAGGCGGCCACCAATGCCGCGGAAACGAGGAGCAGCAATTGTGGCTGCAGCCGGCGGGTGCCAAGCCAGGCTTCGGCAAGCCGTGCCAGCCGCCATGACAGCACGACCTGCACCTGCTCGAAGATGCGCTGGCCGTCGATATGCCTGAAGAGCAGCGGCCCCGCCGAGTGTTCGAGGCGGTTGGCGGCCACGAGATAAAGCAGAAAGCCGCCGGAGAGGGCGATCACGCTCATGATGAGCGGCACGGTCACGCCGTGCCAGACTGCGAGGCTGTAGTCGGGAGTCGCCGGACCGAGCACGGAAAGAACGGCGATGTGCAGATAGGGCCCGATCGTGACCCCCGGCACGATGCCGACGATCAGGCATGCAAGCACCAGCAGGAAGACCGGCAGGCGCATGAAGAACGGGGGCTCGTGCGGCTGCCGCGGAAAGCTTTCCGACGGGGCGCCGAGGAACACCGAATGGATGAGGCGGAGCGAGTAGGTCACCGCGAGGGCGCTGCCCAGCACGGCCACGTAGGGTGCGATCGTGTCGAGCAACGCGTCCTCGTGCGTCTCCACAGCCTCGGCGAAGAACATTTCCTTGGAGATGAAGCCGTTCAGCAGGGGCACCCCGGCCATGGCGGCACTTGCCACCATCGCCAGCGTGCCGGTGATCGGCATGTAGGCGAACAGGCCGGAGAGCCGCCTGAGATCGCGCGTCCCTGTCTCGTGGTCGATGATGCCGGCCGCCATGAACAGGGATGCCTTGAACGTCGCATGGTTGACCATGTGGAAAATCGCGGCGACGGCACCGAGCGGGCTGCCGAGGCTGAGCAACATGGTGATCAGTCCGAGATGGCTGATCGTCGAATAGGCGAGAATCCCCTTCAGGTCGTGCTGGAACATGGCGAGATAGGCGCCGAGCACGAAGGACACCATGCCCGCCAGGCCAAGCAGCGTGAACCATTCGGGCGTCCCGGCCATGACCGGAAACAGCCGGGCCATCAGGAACACGCCGGCCTTCACCATCGTGGCGGAATGCAGATATGCAGAGACGGGCGTTGGCGCCGCCATGGCGTGCGGCAGCCAGAAATGAAACGGGAACTGGGCGCTCTTGGTGAACGTGCCGAGCAGCACCAGGACGAGAGCCGGGACATACAGGTCGTGGCCGCGGATCAGCCCGCCGGACGCCAGCACGCGATCCAGGTCGTAGCTGCCGACAATGTGACCGATGATCAGCACGCCCACGAACAGCGCCAGGCCCCCCATCGCGGTGACCGTCATCGCCATGCGGGCGCCGTCCCGCGCGCTCTGGTTGTGGTGCCAGTAGCCGATGAGAAGGAAGGAAGCGATGCTGGTCAGCTCCCAGAACACGACCAGCAGAATGAGGTTCCCGGCAACGACGATGCCCAGCATCGCTCCCATGAAGGCGAGGAAATAGGAAAAGAAGCGGGGAACCGGATCTTCGGCCGCCATGTAGTAGCGGGCGTAGACGACCACGAGAAAGCCGATGCCGGTGATGAGAAGCGCAAACAGCCAGGCGAGGCCATCCATGCGCAGCGAGAACTCGAGGCCGAGGCTCGGTACCCAGTCGATCGACATGCGGGCCGAGCGTCCGTCGGCCACCACGGGATAGAGGAACCACGCCAGCGCATGGCAAGCGAGAGCGATTGCGCCGGCAGTGCCGCCGGCGAGATTGCGGGATCGTGCCGGCAGCATGACGGTAAAAAGGCTGCCTGCAAAAGGCAGCACGATCATCATCGTCAAAAGGGCCGCTTCGGGCATCCCGAATTCCTGTCCTGGAGAAGCGTCGGGTCGTGTCCCTCACTAGACAGCGGAGATGCCGGTGACAACCGCCGATGGTGCCGGGACGATGCGCGGCCTGGTCGGACCGTCAGTATCCGGCAGCGCGGGCGAATTGCCGGCAGACGTCAGAAGGGTCGCACGGTCGCACAGCCCCCCGGGGCCTGGCGCGGCGCAGGGCTTAATCTTTGCCGGTTACCAGATTGGTGCCGAGCTCGAATGCCAGCTCCGACTGGTCGGTGTAGCGCTGCGTCACATCCGCGCTGTCGTTCACGATGGCGTCTGCAAGACGCTCGCGGTCCAGATCGTTCGCCCGCTTGCCGGCGGCACTCATGCCGACCAGCGCC
>JAJFMR010000151.1 GCA_020696915.1 Rhizobiaceae bacterium
TCGAGGGCGAGGACGTGAAGTGGGCGGGTTCGACCGGCGAGATGATGGGCTATCTCGTTCGCCCGGCCGATCAAAGCGCCAAGCTCGGCACGGTCATCGTCGTTCACGAGAATCGAGGGCTCAACCCCCATACGCGCGATGTCGCCCGCCGGATCGCGCTGGAAGGCTTCGTGGCGCTTGCCGTCGACTTTCTGTCGCCGCTGGGCGGCACGCCGCCGGACGAGGACAAGGCGCGCGAGATGATCGGACAGCTCGACCCGGCGCAGACGGCCGCAAACGGAGTTGCCACCGTCGCCTTTCTGAAGGGCCATGAATCCGGCAACGGCAAGGTCGGAGCGGTCGGCTTCTGCTGGGGCGGCGGCACGGTGAACGCGCTGGCCGTCGCCGCGCCGGACCTGGATGCCGGTGTTGCCTATTATGGCTCGCAGCCCAAGGATGCCGCGGCGATAGAAAAAATCGAGGCGGCCCTGCTTCTGCATTACGCGGGGATGGACGAGCGCATCAATGCCGGGATCGATGCTTACAAGGCCGCCCTCGAAGCGACCGGCAAGGAGTTCACCATCCATGTCTACGAGGGCGCCCAGCACGCCTTCAACAACGACACCTCGGAAGCGCGCTACAACAAGGAAGCCGCCGAACTGGCCTGGGGCCGGACGATCGCCTTCTTCAAGGAAAAGCTCGCCTGAGCTATCCTTCGTCGGTTGCACGGTTGAACCGCCTCTCTCCGGCATCGGCAGTCCAGAGCGACGCCGGTGCCGGACCGGATCGCGACCGATTGACCGCTGCGCGCGCCCACCTCGATGGTTGCCCGGTCCGGCATGGGGCGGCGCCAATGGCAAGTCGCGAATTCGAGTGCGGGAGGCATGATGCAGCCTTTGGACGTGGAAATCAGGGACGACGTTGCGATCCTGTGGATCGACAACCCGCCTGTGAACGCACTCGGCTTTCACCTCCGCGCCCGACTCGCGGACACGGTGAGAGGGCTTCAGGACGAGGCAGGGATTGTGGGGCTCGTGCTTGCGTCGCGGGGCAGGGTCTTCATTGCCGGCGCCGATATCAGGGAGTTCGACCAGACACCGAAACCTCCTTCGCTCATCGAGGTTCTCGATTGCTTCGACGGTTCCGGCAAGCCGATCGTGGCCGCGATCGACGGTGCGGCGCTCGGCGGCGGACTGGAGGTCGCGCTTGCCTGCGACGAACGCATCGTGACGTCTCGCGCCAGGCTTGGACTGCCGGAGGTCAAGCTCGGCCTGCTGCCCGGCGCCGGCGGCACGCAACGCCTGCCGCTGGCCATCGGGCCGGTCGAGGCCCTGGCCATGATCGCCGACGGCGAGCCGCGATCGGGCGAGGCGGCAAAGGCACTCGGACTGGCGGACCGGCTTGTAGAATCCGACGAGCTTCTCGAAGTCGCAGCCGCGCGGGCACGAGCGCTGGCAGGGGGGAGCGGACGCAAGCGTCTGCGCGATGTGAGCCTCGGTCCCGACGAACTTCCGGCATTAGAGACGGCCGCCGACGAAATACTCGGGTCGCGCGGCGGCGAACCGCAGATACGGGCGATGGTGGAGTGCGTTCGCAACCGTTTCGATCTCGGCTTCGACGAGGGAATGCGCCGCGAGCGCCAGCATTTCCTCCGGCTGCTCGAGGGCGACTGCTCGAAGGCCATGCGACATGCGTTTCTTGCCGAGCGCCGGAGCGCCTTCAAGAGCACGGGTGTGCCGGCCGCCGAGGTCCGGCGGGTCGCGGTGATCGGCGGCGGCACGATGGGCTCTGGCATCGCGATGAGCTTCGCAAACGCCGGTATTCCGGCCACGATCGTGGAGGCCGACGAGGCGGCAGCGGCTCGCGCCGCATCGCGCGTTGCCGAAACCTATGAACGCTCCGTGCGCCGCGGCAGCCTCGACGAAAGTGCAAGGGCGGAGCGGATCGGCAGGATCGAGGCGTTGGTGGGCATCGAGGCCGCTGCCGAGGCCGATCTGGTCATCGAGGCGGTGTTCGAAGATATGGATGTCAAGAAGCAGGTGTTTGCCTGGCTCGATACCTCGGCACGATCCGATGCGGTGCTGGCCACGAATACCTCCTATCTCGATGTCGACGCGATCGCCGCATCCGCCGGCCGCCCCGAGCGCGTTCTCGGGATGCACTTTTTCGGCCCCGCCAATGTCATGAAGCTCGTCGAGGTGGTGCGCGGGGAAGCCACGTCGGAGTCGGCACTCGCCACGGTCATCGAGGCGGCGCGCAGGATCGGCAAGATCCCCGTCGTGGTCGGCGTCTGCCACGGCTTCGTCGGCAATCGCATGCTGTCGCGCCGCAGCGAACAGGTGGATCGGCTGCTCATGGAAGGCGCGCTGCCGGACCAGGTCGACCGGGTGCTGGTTGATTTCGGTTTCAGAATGGGTCCCTGCGCCATGAGCGATCTTGCCGGTCTCGACATCGGCTGGCGCATGCGCCGCGCCACCGGCAAGGCGGCGCCGGTCGCCGATGCGCTGGTCGAGGCCGGACGACTGGGGCAGAAGACCCGCAAGGGCTACTATGATTACCCGGACGGACGGAAGGCCGTGGTGGATGGCAGGGTGGAGATGCTGCTGCGGGAGGTTTCCGAAAGAGCAGGCATCGCGCGGCGAGCGGTGGGACAGCAGGAGATTCTGGACCGCCTGCTGCTGCCCATGATCAACGAAGGGGCGCGCATCCTGGAAGAGGGGGTGGCGGCGCGCGCCGGCGATATCGACGTGATCTGGCTGCACGGCTACGGCTTTCCGCGCTGGCGAGGCGGTCCGATGTACCATGCCGACCGGATCGGCCTCGACGAGGTCGCCCGCCGGCTTTCCTCCTATGCCGAGGCGACCGCCGACGCGGCGCTACGCCCTGCGCCGCTCCTGAAGCAGCTGGCCGAAGAAAAGCGGGGCTTTGCCTCGCTCGCCCCGGAACACAAGGAATGATACGCCGGCTCAGTGGCTGCGGCGCCTGCTGCGAGCCTGCCGCAATATGGCGCGCCAGCGGACCGCCTCGAACGGGATCGGCTCTCTGGCCGAGTTTGCGCGGAAGATTTCGTTGTCGAGATTCTTGAGCATGCGCCAGAAATCGTAGTCGGTGATGCGCTGATCATCGGCGAGCCGGTCAGCCTCGGCCAGGATGTCCAGTTTCATGCTCTTCCTCAAGCCGGAAATCCAGGCGGCGGACGACCTCTCGGCCACCCGCCGCCGGGCACCCCCTTGGTCCGCCGCGGCAGATCGTGCCCCGTTGCGTTGTCGGCCGAGTCGCCGTGCCCGTTCAAGGCGCCGCGTCGATTGTCCACCGCTCAGATGCGGGGACGAGCGTTTGCGTCAGTCTTTCCTGCGAATGGCGATCGACCGGCCGGCGCGTTCGGGCATCGGGAGAGAAGAATGCGCATCGCGCATTGCGGCAAGTCGTGCCATGACGTCGGCAGGAAAGGAGGCGACCTTCGGGCCGCCCATGTCGACGTGCAGGGAGAGGCTCTCGGAGGTGGCGGCGAGCCAGCCGTCCAGATGGCGGACCTCCTGCCAGGCGCGCAGCCGCTTGTCGTCATGGTCGAGCAGCTGGAAGGTCACGCGAACCCGGTCGCCCAGGTGCAGTTCGCGGACGTAGCAGACATGGATTTCGGCGGTGTAGATGGTGTGCCGGCGCTCTTTCGCGTAAGCCGGGCCAAGCCCAAGGACCTCGAAGGCTTGATCCGAGCCACGGTCGAAAAGCACGTTGTAATAGGCCATGTTGAGATGGCCGTTGTAGTCGATCCAGTCGTTTTCGATTGCCATCATCCGGGACATGAGGGGGGAGGCGGTCGGCATGCGGTTCCTTTCAAACGTACGGCTGGACCGGGACGCGGCGGTTGGGCAGACTACGCGGCCCGGCGTGCCTCGCGATAGAGGCCGCCTGCCGGCTGGCGGAGGTAATCAATGGCACTGAGCGATCTGAAGCCGGTGGAGCGCAATGCGGCAGGTGTCGAAATCGTGCTCGGCGTGCTGAAGCAGCGGCTCGGCGACCGGTTCTCGACCAACCGGTCATTGTGCGAGCAGCATGCGCACACCACCACCTACATCCCCATGCAAACGCCGGACGGCGTTGCATTTCCCGACACTGCGGAAGACGTGCAGGACATCGTGCGGATCTGCGGCACGTATCGTGTTCCCGTCATTGCGTTCGGCGCCGGCACGTCGCTGGAGGGCCACGTCAATGCGCCGGGCGGCGGCGTTGCGATCGACACATCCAGAATGAAAAGGGTGCTTGCAGTCAACGCCGACGATCTGGATTGCACCGTCGAAGCCGGGCTGACGCGTGAGGAGCTCAACCAGCATCTGCGCGACACGGGCCTGTTTTTTCCGATCGATCCCGGGGCCAACGCCACGCTCGGCGGGATGGCGGCAACCCGGGCGTCTGGAACCAACGCGGTTCGCTATGGAACGATGAAGGACAACGTGCTGTCGCTGACGGCGGTGATGGCGGACGGCAGCATCGTCACCACCGGCAGACGGGCGCGGAAGAGTTCGGCCGGCTACGATCTGACCCGCCTGCTGATCGGCTCGGAAGGCACGCTCGGAATCATCGTCTCCCTGACGCTGAAACTGCATGGCATTCCGCAGGCGATTTCGGGCGGCGTGTGCCCGTTTCTCTCCGTCGAGCAGGCCTGCCGCGCGGTGATAGCGACGATCCAGATGGGTATCCCGGTGGCACGAATCGAACTCGTGAACGCGCTGCAGATGCGCGCCATGATCAATTATTCGAAGCTCGATTATCCCGAAGGGCCATGTCTCTTCCTGGAGTTCCATGGCAGCGACGCGGCAGTGGCGGAGCAGGCGGAAAGTTTTGGCGACATCGCAGCCGAGTATGGCGGCGGCCCGTTCCTGTGGACCAGCGTGGCGGAGGAACGGTCGAGACTGTGGAAGGCCAGGCATGATGCCTACTGGGCGTCCATGGAGTTGCGGCCGGGCGCTCGCGCGCTCTCCACCGACGTCTGCGTGCCGATCTCCCGGCTTGCCGAATGCATCGCCGAGACCGAATCCGACATCGCGGAAACGGGGCTGATCGCGCCGATCGTCGGCCATGTCGGCGACGGGAACTTCCATGTGCTTGCCCTGATGGACGCCGCCGACCATTCCGAGGTGGCCCGGGTGGAAGCGTTCGTCGCCCGTCTCAATGCGCGGGCACTGCGCATGGACGGGACCTGCACCGGCGAACACGGGGTCGGTCAGGGAAAGATCGGGTTCCTCGAACAGGAGAATGGCCGCGGCGTGCACTTCATGCGCCTCATCAAGCAGGCGCTCGATCCACAAGGTATTCTCAATCCCGGCAAGATCCTTCCCGACTAGGGCCCCCGCCTGCATTCGGTCGAAATCGCAACTTTATCGACACGCTGATCGGGGCAGACTAGTTTAGTTCGATCGTTCCGTCCGGCGCACGACCAGGAGCCATGCTGGCCCGCTTCTTCGTCATTTTCGGTGGACTGCTGGTGCTGGCGCTGACAGCGGCGCTGGTCGTCCCGTATTTCATCGACTGGACGAACTTCCGCGCCGGTTTCGAGCGCGAGGCGAGCGCCATCCTCGGTCGTCAGGTGACCGTCAAGGGCGATGCCAGGGCGAAGCTGCTGCCGTTTCCGTCGGTGACCTTCTCGGACGTCGCGGTCGCCGGCGGAGAAGACGGCGCGCCGGCATTGACCATCGAGACGTTCTCCATGGACGCGGAGCTTGCGCCTTTGATGCGCGGCGAGTTCCTCATCTTCGACATGCGGCTGGTGCGGCCCGAGGGGGTGATCGACATCGCCGCCGACGGGGCTGTGGACTGGGCGGTGCGGCCGTCGACCCCCTTCCAGGCGGAGCGGATCAGTCTGGAGAAACTGACGGTCACCGAAGGCCGGATCACCGTACGCCACGCCGCCAGCGGGCGCACGCATCTGCTGAGCGAGATCAACGCCCAAATCTCGGCCAGGTCGCTGAACGGCCCATGGAGGATCGGGGGAACGCTCAGGTTCGACGGGATGGCGCTGGGAGTGGGCGTATCGACGGGCAAGGCCGACCCCAACGGAGCCATGCGGCTTCGGGTGGAGGTCGACCCAACCCGCTATGCGGCCATCGTCGAGGCTGACGGCAACATTCGGCTCGATCGCGGAGCAGCTACCTACTCAGGTCTTTTCAAGCTGCGCCCGAAAGACGACCCGGGAGGAGAAACGACGCTCCAGGCGGCGGATGCGGCGCCGGGCTATCGGCTCGACGGGAAGTTCACGCTCGATCACCAGCGCCTGTCGATCGACGAATTCCTGTTCGAGACCGGTCCGCTCGACAACCCGTATTCGGCTGAGGGGACGGGCTCCGTTGCGCTTGGAAGCGAGCCGCGCTTCGCGCTGACCCTCGACGGAGCGCAGGTCCGCTTCGACGATGCGGTGGGCGACGAAAGAGCCGGAAGCCTCACTTTTTCCGACCGGCTCGCCGCCCTTCAGGCGGCGCTGGTCGACCTTCCCCGGCCGGCCATCCCCGGCCGCGTCGAGGTGAGCCTGCCCGCCGTGGTGGCGGGCGACACGACGTTTCGCGACCTGCGGCTGTCCGCCGAACCCGCCGACGGCGGCTGGATACTGAAATCCTTCGCGGCGACGCTGCCCGGGCGCGCCACGCTCGAAGCCGGAGGCAAGCTCAGGACGGATGGCGAATTCGGCTTCGCCGGCTACATGCTGCTCGCCGTCGCGCAGCCTTCCGGCTTTGCGGCCTGGCTGGCCAGGGACGTCGACGAGGCGATAAGGCGCCTGCCTGCCGCCGGATTTCAGGCCAGGGTCAACCTGACGGAAAAGCGGCAGACTTTCAGCGACCTGGAACTGGCGCTCGGCGGCGCCACCTTTCGGGGCAAGGCCGACAACCGGCAGCCGGATGGCGCCAGGCCGGCCACGCTCATCGAGCTTTCGGGGGGCGCGCTAGACGTCGACGGACTTGCCGCTTTCGCCTCGCTGTTCGTCAGCGATGAGGGCGCCAGCCGGTTTGCCGATCACGACGTCGACCTGGAGGTCGAGGCCGGGCCGGCGTCACCGGACTGACCGCCGAAACGGTGGATACGGCGATGCGGCTGCGCAACGGCCTGCTGGAGATCGACCGCCTGTCGATCGGCGGCCTGGCGGGAGCGACGATCAGCGCTACCGGCACCATCGAGAATCTGGCGAGCAGGCCCGGCGGCGACATCGATGCCTCGATCGTGGCGGTCGATCTCGCGCCGTTCATCGAGGCCGCCGCCGCGCGGTTCCCCGACAATGTGCTCGCCAGGGAACTCACGGCGCGCGCCGCCGCTCATCCTGGCCTGTTCGAGGATGCCCGCCTCG
>JAJFMR010000539.1 GCA_020696915.1 Rhizobiaceae bacterium
GAAGGCCTCGGTGGTGAAGAACCGCCGGCAGCCGCTGTGCGCGACGATCCGGGCGAGCTCCGGGGCGGTGATCTGCTCGCTGAGCGGCATCGCGGTCGCGCCGGCGCGGACGATCGCGAGGAACGCCAGGACCCATTCGGGCTGGCTCGGGGCGAGCAGGCCGACCACCTCGCCCGGCGCCACGCCCGCCTGGCGCAGTCCGGCGGCGAGCGCCCGCGCGCGCGCACCGAGCTCGGCGCGCGACCACACCACCGAGCCGCCGCGGCGGTGGCCGATGACGGCCGGCGCCGCGGCGTCCTGCGCGAGGCGGTCGACCAGGTGGCCCAAGGTCGGAAGCGGCATCGGCGCAGCCCTTTGCCAGACCAGCGGCACCACCATAGCGGAGCGCGCCCCGGCCCGCAGCATCGGCTTCCGGTGTGGATAGCCGACGCGGGACCGCCGTCCCGCGTGGCTCGAACCCGACGCATCCGGCGCGATCTTGGCAGCGGCTGCCGACGCCGGCTGGCCGCTCCTGCGCCCGCCGCCCCCACCTTGCCGCCCGGCCCTTGCGGGCGCCACGGCCGATCGCTAGATAAGCTGGCCTCGGCAGACGTAGGCTGCGCGCGCGGAGGGATGCCGGAGCGGTCGAACGGGGCGGTCTCGAAAACCGTTGTACGCGCGAGCGTACCGTGGGTTCGAATCCCACTCCCTCCGCCAGTCTGCGGGGCCACTTTGGGCCGCTTTTCGTGTCTTTCGGCCCACTTTCTCCGACGCAACTGAACCACGGTCATTTTGGTTAAGTTATGCGAATGGCGTCAAATCAATGACTTAGCTGATGCCCGACGGGCGGACGTTTCGAACTTTTTCCGCTCAGGCGGCGTATGCAGGGATCGAACACTCAGGTTCGATCCACCGCAAACCTCCGCTCACGCCCGGAAGCCCGGCGCGAGAGTCACGCAGCACCGGTGTGCTCCTGGCCGATCGTCTCGATCAGGTCCTGCAGCTCGCGCGCGATGTCGCCTGGTGGCGCTCGAGGTAACGGGCCACGTTGGGGTTCTTGAGCAGCTTGGCGTGCTCGCCCCGGTGCTCCAACACCATCCGCACGGCCCGCGCCCGCACCTCCGGTGAATACCTCGTCTGCCTCGTCATCGCTCCATCCTCTCAAGAGCTGGAGCCTCCGGCAAACCCGGCGCGGTTCACCGCGGGGGTTGTGGCAGAACTGGCCCCAAGCGCGCCATGGGCGTAGGATGGCGTACTTGACGCCAACTCAATCGGACATCGACCAATGGATCCGGTCACCATCACCATCGTCGCCGCGCTTGCCGCCGGCGCCACCGCCGGCATCACCAAGGTCACGACGCAATAGAAGACGCCCATGCTGGCCTGAAGCGGCTCATCACGGACCGGTATCAGAGAACAGCGCCCTTCGCCGATGCGGTCGAGGCCGATCCGGCCTCGAAGCCCGAACAGGCCGTGCTGGCAAAGCAACTGGAGCAGGCCGGCGCGGCCAACGACGAGGAGCTGAAGGCGGTGGCGCAGGCGTTGCTTGATGCCGTCAAAGAGCTCAGGACCCGGCCCGAGGCAGCCGCGCTGTTCGATTTCGATCAATTGCACCTCGCACGGGACGCACAATTCACAGATATCGAGGCAGTACAGGTATTGCGGGTTCGCGACGAGGCCGAGATCGGACGGGACCTGAAAGCGGAGGGCATACGCCAGACTGGCACGGGCACAGCGCCAAAACACAGACGCTGACGACGGCAGGGCCGCACCTGTCGTCAGCGCGGGCAGTGTTTACGTCGGCCGCGATTTCGTCATCAGCCTAGCCGCTGCCACCGCGACCTCGAGCTTCAGGGGCAAGATCGAAACCTTCTTTGACGGTATCTCCTCTCTGAGACCGGGCCGGTGCCCTTCGGCGGCCGGGACAGCGACCTTGACCATCTCGACAGCTGGCTGATTGACGAAAGCGCGCCGAGCCGGCTGCTGCTTACGGCACCGGCCGGACGCGGCAAAAGCGCCCTCCTGGTGCACTGGATCGGCTCGCTGCAGGCGCGCGGTTTCATCCAGGACGAGGACGGAGACGGTTGGCAGGTCATCTTCGTGCCAATCAGCATCCGCTTCGGCACCAACCGACCGAGCGTCTTCTATCAAGCCCTGGCCAAGCGGTTGTCGGAGATCGTCGGCAAAGAGTTGCAAGCGGCCTCCGGCGATTCCGATGCTCACTACGCCGATCAGGCCCAAACTTTCCTCCGCCACCTCGTATCCTCCGGTAAGACCCGCGTGCTCGTCATTGTGGACGGCCTCGACGAGGCCTTGGGCCATCGTTTTGCCGCGGAGATATTCCCGCGGGCTCCCGGCTCGCGGCTAAAGATTGTCGTCTCGGCCCGCCTTGAGGCTGGCGACGTCGACGCGGGCGGCTGGTTACAGCGCCTGGGCTGGGACAGGGGGGTGCGCGTTGATCCGTTCGAGCTCGGTCCGCTCGATACGAATGGCGTCGACGACGCGCTCAGGAAGATGGGCGCGCCCCTGAACGAACTGGGTGGGCAGCGCGGG
>JAJFMR010000152.1 GCA_020696915.1 Rhizobiaceae bacterium
CGCGGCAGGTATGCTAACCGGAGCGCCGTGCCCTTGTAGCTCAGCTGGTAGAGCAGCGGTTTTGTAAACCGAAGGTCGGCGGTTCGATCCCGTCCGGGGGCACCACTGTGATACGCTTCAACTTGAAACTACAGTCGGAGTGGCGCTGTTTCGCGCCGTTCATGGCGATGTACGGCTGTGGCCATCCTGGCGCTCACCGTCTTGAGGCCGGCGCCGTTGGCAAGCGAATTCGTGGCCATGCTGTGGCGGTAGCCATGCGCGGGCTGGACGCCGAGCGCCAGCCGATCAGCCTCCTGAGCTTGGTGGTCGTAGGGATTTATTCCTGACTGGCAACTGGTGTCACACAAATTCCGCTCCCGGTCGCGGAGGCGCTCGATCACGCCGCGCGCTCGCCCGTTGCCGAGACGGCGGGACCATGGCCGAGGGAGGCTTGTGCCATTTGGCGGCGCGAAAAGGGCGTCCAGAAGCGGCTGCGGATGATGGGGCGGGCGGCTCGATAATGGCCCTGACCACTTGTGCATGCTATGAATGAGCGGAGCTTCGAACGAGGCACTTGGGAGGAAAGACGGCAGTGGCAACACGAGATCCCGATCCTGCAGCCGTGAGGAGAGAGTTCGAAGCGCTCAAGAAGGACGCGGCGAAGCTGGCAAAACTATCCGAAGCGGCCATGACGAATGGATACTTCGTCCCGCTGGAGCAGGCGAGGATCGACGGCTCAGTCGGACCCGCGCTGTTCAGGCACGAATATCGGAGGTATTTCGATATTGTCCTGGAAAAGATTCGCGAGGGGCAGAAGGAGACGGAACACATCCGATCGGCACTGCTTCAGATGCAGGCTGCTGCGACCAACTGCTCTCGGCGCACGACAGTGCCGCGCCTCGGTGCTCATCCCGATGACGCCCGGTTCCAGGAGAGCCTCAGGGTGCCGCGAAAATCATGACGACGAGGGGGCCGAACTGTACAAGGAGCACACCGAGCTATAGGGTTTTCGCGCAAATTGTTCTGCAGACCCGTTGAGGGGATCCCTCGCCGCTTTCCCAAACCTCCTGCAACGTGGCATGCCGCAACTGCTCCTTGCCCCCTGAGATGCCCGACCCGGCCGAATGGCCCCGGCTGCAGCCACTCGGCGCCCTGTCTGGCAGGAATGCCCCTGGCGCCGGCGGACATCGTCGTCTGCCGCTGCGAAGAGGTTCGCCGGAGCGCGGTCGACGCGGCAATCGCCGATGGGCTGCGCCGGCCCCAACCAGCTGAAGGGTTTTACCCGCGCCGGCATGGGGCCGTGCCAGGGCCGCATGTGCGGCCACACCATAGTGGAGATGATGGCCACCGAGCGCGCAACGAGCCCGGCCGAGATCGGCTATTACCGCATCCGAATGCCGGTCAAGCCGGTCACCGTCGGCGAAGTCGCCGGATTGAATCGAAAAGGAGTAGCCACGTGAGCAAACCGCAGCCGATCGAATACGCCGACGCTTCCCCCGAGGCGAGGGCAGTGTTCGACGATATCAAGTCCTCCCGCAACCTGAAGGACGTCAACAATTTCTGGAAATACCTGGCTAACGACCCGAAGTCGCTGAAGCGAACCTGGGAAAGCGTCAAGGAAGTGATGGCGCCGGGCGCCCTCGACGCGGTCACCAAGGAGATGGTTTATCTCGCCGTTTCCGTGACCAACAACTGCGGCTACTGCATCGCCAGTCACAGCGCCGCGGCCGCCAAGGCCGGTATGACCCAAGAGCAGTTCGGCGAACTCATGGCCGTTGTCGGCATGGCCAACGAGACCAACCGTCTCGTAAACGGCTACCGTGTGCCGATCGACCCCGCCTTCGACAAGTAGTCGCCACACATCAAGAGCGAGATCATGGAAGCGGAACGTGTCAGCCAGCTGAAGGCCATCGAAAAGCAGATCCTCTGGCTGTCGTGCTGGATGATCCACCACGCCAATAACATCCGCGAAAAGGGCGAGGTGAAGGTCGGCGGCCATCAGGCTTCGTCGGCTTCGATGGTGTCGATCATGACAGCGCTCTATTTCCATGCCCTGCGGGCCCGCGACCGAGTGGCGGTGAAGCCGCACGCCTCGCCCGTGTTCCATGCCATCCAGTATCTGATGGGCAACCAGACGCGCGAAAAACTCGAGAACTTTCGCGGCTACGGCGGTGCCCAGTCCTATCCGAGCCGCACCAAGGACATCGACGACGTCGATTTGTCGACGGGCTCGGTCGGCCTCGGCGTCGCGATCACCGCCTTCGCCTCGATGATGCAGGACTATCTGGCGGCCAAGCCGTGGGCCGGCGGCATCGAACTCGGCCGCATGGTGGCGCTGGTCGGCGACGCCGAACTCGATGAAGGCAACATCTACGAATGCCTACAGGAAGGCTGGAAGCACGACCTGCGCAACACGTGGTGGGTGATCGACTACAATCGCCAGAGCCTTGACGGCGTGGTTCGCGAAGGCCTGTGGCAGCGCATTGAGGCGGTGTTCCGCGCCTTTGGCTGGGACGTCGTTGTCCTCAAGCATGGGGCCATGCAGCGCGCGGCCTTCGAGGAAGCGGGCGGCGAAAGGCTGCGCGATTGGATCGACCGCTGCCCCAACCAGCTCTACTCGGCGCTTACCTTCCAGGGCGGCGCGGCCTGGCGTAGCCGTCTCATGGACGAGATCGGCGACCAAGGCGACGTCAGCGCGCTGCTGGCGCGGCGCAGCGACGACGATCTCTCGGCGTTGATGAACAATCTCGGCGGTCATTGCGTCGAGAGCCTCGCCGATGCTTTCGACGCTATCGACCACGACCGTCCCACGGTCTTTCTCGCCTACACGATCAAGGGCTGGGGAACGCCGCTCGCCGGCCACAAGGACAATCATGCCGGCCTGATGACTGGCGCCCAGATGGCCGACTTTCAGGCCTCGATGGATGTCAAGGCGGGCAAAGAATGGGATCCGTTCGCCACCATCGCCAGGCCGGCGGCGCTGCGCGAGTTTCTCTCCAAGGTGCCTTTCTTCGAGAAAGGCCCGCGCCGCCACAAGGCGGACAAAGTCCGCACCACCGGGCCGGTCATGCTCGATGACCGCGTTCTTTCCACCCAAGCCGGCTTCGGCAAAATCCTCGACGCGCTGGCCAAGCAAGGCGGCGACATCGCCGAACGCATCGTCACGACGGCGCCTGACGTCACTGTCTCGACCAATCTCGGTCCATGGGTCAACCGCCGCGGCCTGTTCGCCCGCGAGGCGCTCGCCGACACATTTCGCGACGAGCGCGTGCCGTCGGCACAGAAATGGATGTTCTCGCCCGAAGGCCAGCACATCGAACTGGGCATCGCCGAGATGAACCTTTTCCTGCTGCTCGGCGCGGCAGGCCTGTCGCACTCGCTGTTCGGCGCGCGCGTGCTGCCGATCGGAACCGTCTACGATCCATTCGTGGCGCGCGGCCTCGATGCGCTCAACTACGCCTGCTACCAGGACGCGCGCTTCATGATCGTCGGAACGCCCTCCGGCATCACGCTGGCGCCCGAGGGCGGCGCCCACCAGTCGATCGGCTCGCAACTGATCGGCATGAGCCAGGACGGCCTCGCGGCCTTCGAACCTGCCTTCCTCGACGAACTGTCGATCATCATGGACTGGTCGTTCGACTACATGCAGCGCGACGGGGACGGCGATCCGGACGAACGCACCTGGCTCCGGGACGAGACCGGTGGGTCGGTCTATCTGCGCCTGACGACGCGCCCACTCGAACAGCCGCGCCGCCGCGACGACGATGCCTTCCGCCAAAGCGTGATCGACGGCGCCTACTGGCTCCGCAAGCCAGGCCCCAACGCCGAGATGGTGGTTGCCTACCAGGGCGTGGTCGCGCCCGAGGTAATCGAGGCGGCCGGTCGTCTCGGCGACGGGCGACGCGACATCGGCGTGCTTGCCGTGACCTCGGCCGACCGGCTCAACGCCGGCTGGACGGCGGCGCAACGGGCCCGCCGACGCGGCCATGCCAACGCGACCAGCCACATCGACGCTACTCTCGAGAAGTTGCCGCCGCACTGCACCATCGTGACCGTCACGGACGGCCATCCGGCGACGCTCGCGTGGCTCGGCGGAGTTGCAGGACACCGCACCGTGCCACTCGGCGTCGAACATTTCGGCCAGACTGGTACAATCGCTGATCTCTACCGCCACTACGGCCTCGATGCCGATGGCATCGTCCGCATTGCTTCCAGCCTGACGGCCGGCCCGCGGATACGGGAAACGTTTCTCCTATAGGAAATGGCCGTCTGAAGCCTGTGCTGTGTACGTCGCCGATGACGAGAAAGCGGGAAGGCGGGCAAATCGGCTGGCGGGCGAGCGCTTCCCGATAGCGCCGCAGCTTGGAGACGAAGCGAAGCTCGTTCAACTCGAGGCCACCTGTTTAAGTCTCTGATCACAGGCGCGTTGAACCGGGGCGCCTGCTCACGGGAGAGGAACGCGCTCTCTTCGAGCCCGATCTTCATCCCGCTGTTTGCGTCAACCTGGTATCGAAAGGTTGCGGCACCGGCTGCCTGCTGCGCTGGATGCGTCGATACCTATGGGCGCCCGGCCGCCCGCCACTCGGCCGGCGAAACGGCGGCTATCTTCTTGAAGCTGCGGCTGAAGGCCGCTTCGGACGCATAGCCCACCTCGCGGCCGACAGCCGAGATCCGCGCGTTGCCTTCGGACAGGAGGCTTGCCGCGACCTGCACGCGCCAGCGGGCGAGATACTGGATGGGCGGACAGCCGACCAAGCGGGTGAAACGGGCCGCCAGCACCGATCGCGACGCTCCCGCCTTGCGCGCCAGTTGCTCCAGACGCCAGTTGCGCGCGGGGTTCCCGTGGATCATCGCGAGGGTTCGCCCGACTGCCGGATCGCGCAGCCCCGCCAGCCAGCCCGTCTGCCCCGGCGGCAACCCATCGAGATAGCGGCGTACGACCTCGACGAACAGCAACTCGCTAAGGCGAAGGCGAATGCAATCGGCCCCCATCCCCTGCCGGGGCGCCTCCGACAGCGCAATGTCGATCAGACGGTCGAGGAGATCGCCCCTTCCATTGCTGGAGCGCGGTACACGCATCAGCCGGGGCAACGCCCCGAGCAGAGGGTTGAACGGACCGGAATCACAACCGAGAAAGCCGCAGACATATCGGGTGAGCGCCGGGCCGCCGCCACCTTCGAGAACCAGGAACGGCAGTTTTCCTGCGGCCATGGCGCGAAAGAACTCGAGCGAATCCGCCGTCGACAGGCCTGACATATGGCCCGGCGCATGGCGCATGGCGTAGCCATCACCGTGGGGGATCACCAGAACATCGCCTTCGGAGAACGGCAGCGGGCTATCCTCGCCCGTGCTGATCCAACCCGATCCGCTTGTGATGACGTGGTAGGAGATGACGTGACGGGCGCCGGGCAGGATGATGCCGGCGAACGAACCCGATTCAGGCACTTCCACGCTCCACGGAGACGAGGCTTCGACCTGAAAGAAGAGGGCTGCGCTGAGCTTGATCACACGCAGCACGTCGGAGAGCACGTCCTTGCCGGCGCCGAGTTCAGACGCGGCATGATTGTTCCGCTGCATGGCCGGCCTTTTGATCACGGACGTTTCGTCAAGCAATCGGGACTTCCGGTCATGGGGCGTAACCATGACCGATCTTATAATGCCCGGGGAAGCTGATCCACGGCGCATCCAAAAGCGGCTTGGGAGACAGGGAACCGGGCAATGACAGCCTATTGTTTCTTCGACGTGCGTGAGATCACAGATCAGGCCAAGGTCGATCAATATCTGGCCGGAGTCTTTGCGACGGTCGAGCACCACGGTGGCCGCTATCTCGTGCTGGGTGGGAAGGTCGATCTTGTCGAAGGAGATTGGCAGCCGGTCTATCCGGTGATCGTCGAGTTTTCCGATCGCCAACAGGCGCAACGCTGGTATTCATCGTCCGAATACCAGCCCCTGAAAGCCCTCCGCGTCGCCGCGACGCGATCCAACGCCGTGATTCTGGAAGGCGCGGCGCCGGAGCTCGACAACTCGTCGGGGCCCGTGCCGTCGAAATCCCCTGCCGAAGTCTATGACGACATGTTCGTCCCGGCGCTGTTCCGGCAATGGGGACCCATCGTCGCCGAAGCAGCTCGAATGAAGGATGGCGACCGGGTGATAGACGTCGCATGCGGCACCGGCGTGCTGGCTTTCGCGGCCCTCGACCGGGTTGGACCACGAGGCATGGTGGTCGGCCTCGACCCGAACCCGGACATGCTTGCCGTGGCTCGCCGCAGAAGCAATCGCATAGATTGGCGCCAGGGCAGTGCCGAAGCAATTCCCTTCGCCGATGCGAGTTTCGACGCAGTTGCAAGCCAGTTCGGGCTGATGTTCTTCACGGATCGCGTCGCCGGATTGCGGGAAATGGCACGCGTGCTGAAGCCAGGCGGCCACCTTGCAGTGGCGGTCTGCGACTCGCTCGAGCGCTCCCCCGGCTACGCGGCCTTGGCAGAACTGCTGGAGCGCCTGTTCGGCAGCCGCGTGGCGGAGGCCTTCAGGGCGCCCTTCCTGCTGGGGGACGCGGAAGTGCTACGCGGGCTGTGCGCCGAGGCCGGCATGGACGCAAGCGTTGAGCGGCGGCAAGGAACGGTCCGCTTTTCCTCGATCGCGTCGCTTGTTTCCACCGAAAGGGCGTGCGTCTGGACACTGGGCGGGTTGCTGGACAGGCGGCAGTTCGAGAGATTGCTGGAGGAAGCTGAACTGGCGCTGGGATCCTTCCGGACTGCCGATGGAAGCGTCGCCTTCGAGATGCCTGCGCTGCTGGCAACGGTGCGCAAGCCGCAATGAGGCGGGCTGATGCGGATGTTGTGCTGGCCTGAACGGCTGCCCTGTTCAAGCCAGTTGCCGGGTGGCACGCGCAAGCAAGCACTTGCCGACGACCATACGCAGTTTCCACCAGCGCCGTTTCAGGGTCGGCAAAGTTCTGGATTCATCCCCCGTAG
>JAJFMR010000540.1 GCA_020696915.1 Rhizobiaceae bacterium
CCCGTGCGGCGCCGCCTGGCTGCCGCCTTCGAGGAAGGGGCCGGGGCGGACTGAACGGTTCCGTGCTGCGCAGATGCGGCTCGCCTAGCGCACGGCCCCGGTTCCGCGGCGCAGCCTAGGCGCACAATCCGATCGAGTCGCGCCAGGGCCGATCTGAGATCGGCTCCTACACGTGAAAAACTCATTCGTGTAGGGGCGGGTCTAAGTGTCTGTCTGGAAAGAACTTGAGTCGAGAGAATCGGTTGTGATTCTGTGGTGTGCACCGAATCGACCCTTGGAGGTGCACGATGTGGACGGCTGCCAATCGCCCGCTCTACGAGCGCAAAGGTCTTCGTTATCCGAGTGACTTGACCGACGAGGAATGGGCGCTGGCGGCGCCGCTGATCCCGCCGGCCAAGCACGGCGGACGCAAGCGCGAGATCGATGTGCGCGAAGTCTTGAACGGCATCTTTTATGTGGCTGCAACGGGCTGCCAATGGCGCGCCTTGCCCACGGACCTGCCGCCCAGGAGCACGGTGCATGAATATCTGATGCTGTGGGCGTGGGACGGCACGCTTGAGCGTATTCATGATGTGCTCGTCGTCAAGACCCGCGAGCGGGCCGGCCGCGCGGCGTCTCCGAGCCTTGGCATCATCGACTCGCAGAGCGTCAAAGGCGCCGAAAAAGGGGGGCGCGCATCGATCCATCGGGCTATGACGCGGCGAAGAAGATCAGGGGCAAGAAGCGCCACATCCTCGTCGATACGCTTGGCCTGATGCTGACGCAGACTGTCCATCCCGCCAATATCCAGGACCGGCACGGCGCGCTGCTCGTGCTTGAGCCGGTCGCTGAGAAGTTCAAGCGTCTGGCCTGTGTCGTCGCCGATCGGGCCTATGCCGGCGAAGCCACCGCCGAGGCCATCGCCGAGCTCGGGCCGTGGCGTCTCGAAATCGTCCGGCGCGCCGACAACGAGCCGTTCAAGGTCCTGCCCAAACGCTGGATCGTCGAGCGAACACTGGCTTGGCTCGGCCGCTGCCGCCGCCTCGCCAAGGACTTCGAGAACCTCACGCGCATGGCCATCGCATTCATTCATCTCGCGATGATCCGCCTCATGCTGCGCAGACTTGCAAGACCCGCCCAATGAATCGAAACTTCCCGGACAGACTCTTAGATCGGCCCGCGCCCGCTTCCGCGGCTGTCCCGGGAAGGGGGCGTCCGCCTCGCGACAGCGGCCCCGTGAGGTTGCACCCACAACATAACTTGTTGTGGACCCAAACGGCCGTGATATCCTGCCGCCCGACAGGGGCAAATTCTTAACCGCTCCGGGCCGAGCACCGCATTCGGCGGCTTCGCGCGGCGCCACGGGGCACAAAACAGGGAGCCGCCAGATGAAATTTTGGGCTGGACTGTCCAGGGGCATGGCAGCAATCGCGCTGTCCACGCTCTGCTTCGCCGCGCATGCCGGCGAGATCACCATGGAGATGACGGAGCCCTACAAGCCGGCCGGCATCGACAAGGTGAAGGCGCAGTTCAAGGACCCCGACGGCCGCTGGTTCGCGACGACCGGCTATTTCGCCGGCTTCTGCGTCAACACGGAGGTGCTGAAGAAGCGCAACCTGCCGATGCCGGCGTCGTGGCAGGACCTGCTGAATCCCGCCTACAAGGGCCAGATCGTCATGCCGAACGCCGCAAGCTCCGGCACCGGCTATCTGCAGGTCGTCAGCCTGCTTCAGATGAAGGGGGAGGAGAAGGGCTGGCAGTTCCTCCAGGAGCTCGACAAGAACATCGCGCAGTACATCAAGTCCGGCTCGCGGCCCTGCAAGATGGCCAGCACCGGCGAATTCGCCATCGGCCTGTCTTTCGCCTTCAGCGGCGTGAAGCAGATCATCGAGGGCTATCCGATCAAGCTGGTGATTCCCAGCGAGGGCGCCGGCTATGAAACCGAAGTCAGCGCGCTGATGAAGACGTCGCAGAACAAGGCCGACGCGAAGCAGTTTCTCGACTGGCTCCTGACCCTCGATGCCGCACAGCTTTACGGGCAGCGCGCCGAGATGTCGTCCGTGCCCGGCGCCAAGCCGACCCCCGAGGTCCTGAAGGCCGGGCTTCCGGCCGACGTTTCGACGGTCCTGTTCAAGATGGATTTCGCCGCGTCGGCCAAGAACAAGGATCGCATCCTTACTGAGTGGAAGTCGAAGATAGAACGGTAGATCATCGAGCCCTGGGGGCCGGGCGGACGGTTGGACCGGCCGCCCGGCTTCCGGCAAGTCCCGACGTGCTCGGGCGATCTCCTCGCCGCGACTTCCAGGGGGCCGATCGTGTTCCTTTCCTTGCGAAACATCACCAAGCGATTCGGCCCGGTCGTTGCACTCGACAACGTCAGCCTGGATATCGAGGAAGGCGAGTTCGTCTGCTTCCTCGGCCCGTCGGGTTGCGGCAAGACCACGCTCCTGCGGATCATCGCCGGGCTTGAAAGGCCGGACGGCGGCCAGATCCAGCTTCGCGAAGCCGGCCTTTCGGACGTCCCGGCCCGGATGCGCAATTTCGGCGTCGTCTTTCAGTCCTATTCGCTGTTTCCGAACATGTCCGTCGCGCGAAACATCGCGTACGGCCTCGAATGCCGCAACTGGCCGGCCGCGTCGATCGAGCGGCGGGTGCGCGAGATGCTGGCCATGGTGCATCTCGACGATCAGGCCGCCAAGTATCCGCACCAGCTTTCCGGCGGGCAGCAGCAGCGCATCGCCCTGGCCCGCGCGCTCGCCCCCGAGCCGACGGTCCTGCTGCTGGACGAACCGCTGTCGGCGCTCGATGCGAAAGTGCGCGAGGACCTGCGCGCGGAGATCCGCGACCTGCAGACGCAGCTTCGCATCACGACCGTCATGGTCACGCACGACCAGCACGAAGCGATGGAGATCGCCGACCGGATCGTGGTGATGAATGCCGGCGTCGTCGAGCAGGCGGGGCCGGCCCTCGACCTGTACGACCGTCCCGCCAGCCGGTTCGTCGCGGAGTTCATCGGGCGCATGAACCTGCTGCGTTTGCCGGCGCGCGGCGGCGCCTCGGATAGCGCGGTCGTCGGGGTACGGCCCGAGCATATCCAGCTGGTGAACGGCGATGCGGGCACGGCTGACGCCGTGGCAGGGCGCATCGAGAAATGCGTGTTCCTCGGCAGCATCACGCGGGTGACGCTCGTCGTCGGCGACCAGCGCGTGATGCTCGAACTGCACGGCAGGCAGCCGGACCTGGTGCCCGGCGCCATGCTGGCGCTGCGGATCCCCGAAGAGGCG
>JAJFMR010000153.1 GCA_020696915.1 Rhizobiaceae bacterium
CCACGGGTCGGATTCCTGGCCGCGGATGAAGTCGAACGAGTTGTACCGCGTGTGATAGGTCGCGCCGCCGTCTTCCCAGTAATGGTAGTGATCGGAGATCAGGTGCGAATAGGCGCCGGCCGTCTTCAGCAGCTCGGGAAACGAGTTGTCGAACGGCTCCAGCGGTCCCCAGCTGCGGTGCAGGAAGGTGTGGCGGCCGGTCTGCATGTCCCGGCGCGCCGGCATGCAGGGCATCGAGCCGATGTAATGGTTGTCGAAGGCGACGCACTTCGCGGCCAGGCGTCTGAAGTTCGGCGTCTCGAGGATCTTGCCTCCATAAGGCTCCAGCATCAGACGGTTGATGGAGTCGAAGAGAAGGAAGACGGCTTTCATGGTCGCACCCTGCTGTTGGTCCGTGTTGCTGGCTCGCCCGTCGCCTCAGTCGATGCGGCGTTTGCTCTGCGGGTCGAACAGGTGAATGTGATTGGGCTCGAAGACGAGCCGAACTGTCTCGCCGTCCCCGATGCGGCGCACCTCGGGAAGCCTGACCTTCACCGGCCTGCCTTCGATCTCCGCATTGACCAGCATGGTCTCGCCGAGGTTCTCCGACAACACGACCCGCGCGGGGACGCCGGTTTCGGCGACGCGGATATGGCTGGGCCTGATCCCCGCGACGACGTCGCCTGCCGCGCGCTCGCTGCGATGCGTCAGCGCGATCCGTTCGCCGGCCAGGATGACCGCCCCGTCCTCGAACCGGCCGGGAAGCAGGTTCATCGGAGGACTGCCAATGAAGGCCGCGACCGCGAGGTTGTCGGGCCGGTTGAAGACATCGTCCGGCGTGCCGACCTGGACGATCTCTCCGTCCAGGAACACCGCCATGCGGTCGGCGATCGTCATCGCCTCTTCCTGGTCGTGCGTGACGTAGACTGTGGTGACATCAAGGCTGCGGTGCAGCCGCTTCAGCTCCACGCGGGTTTCCAGCCTGAGCTGCGCGTCGAGGTTCGACAGCGGCTCGTCGAGCAGGAAGAGCCTGGGCCTTCGAACGATGGCGCGGGCCAGCGCGCAGCGCTGCTGCTGGCCGCCCGAGAGCTGGCCCGGGCGGCGGTGCAGCAGATGGTCGATCCTGACGCGCCTTGCCGCCTCCAGCACCAGCGGCGGAATTTGCGAGCGCGGCACGCCGTCCATCCTGAGCGGGAAGCCGATGTTCTGCTCAACCGTCATGTGCGGGTAGAGCGCGTAGTTCTGGAACACCATCGCCACGTTGCGTTCGCCCGGCTCCGCATGGGTCACGTCCTGGCCGTCGACCGTCATCGTGCCTGCGTCCGGCGTCTCCAGGCCGGCGATGACGCGCAGCGTCGTCGACTTGCCCGAGCCGGACGGCCCGAGCAGCGCGAAGAACTCCTGCGCCTCGATGTCCAGGTCGATGCCCTTGAGCGCCTGGAAGGAGCCGTAGTCCTTGCGGATGCCGCGCAGCGTGACGCGTCCCTTGCCGTCGCTCATCGGCGGCCGCCTCCCTTGACCGCGCCCACGGTGAGGCCCTTGACGATCTGCCGCTGCGCCGCGAACCCTATGATGATCATCGGCAGCATGGCGATCAGCGCCGCCGCGCTCAGCTTCGCCCACAGCGTCTGCTCGACCGACACGAAATTGTACATGGCGACCGTCACCGGCCGCACCGTGTTGCCGCCGAGCTGCACAGCGAACAGGAATTCGTTCCAGGCGTTGAGGAAGACGAAGATGACGGTGACCGCGATGCCGCCGCGCACCTGCGGCAGGATTACGTGCCACAGCGCCTGGAAGCGGCTCGCCTTGTCGAGGAAGGCCGCTTCCTCCATCTCGCGCGGGATGTCCTCCATGTAGGAGACCATCAGCCAGATCGCGAAGGGCAGCGAGAAGGTCAGGTAGACGATGACCATGCCCTGGTAGGTGTCCAGCCAGCCGACCCGGTTGAGGATCAGGAAGTAGGGGATCACCAGCCCGACCGGCGGCACCATCTGCGTCACCAGCGTGTAGAAGCCGAGCCATTTCTTGCCGCGCAGCCTGAGTCGCGCGAACGCGTAGGCGCAGGGCACGGCGAGCACGACGGTCAGCACCGTGGTGAGCCCCGACACGATGAACGAGGTGGTGAAGCTCGGCAGGATCGAGAAGCCGCCGACCAAAGCGTCGCGGTAGTTCAGAAGGGTCGGCTCGAAGAACAGGCGCGGCGGATAGGCCAGCACCTCGGTCTCCGACTTCAGCGACACCACCACCGCCCAGAAGACCGGGAACGCCCAGACGAAAAAAAGCAGCCCGGCGGCGGCGTAGAGCACGATGTTGCGGCGCAGCCTCGCCGCCTTGTGCCGGTTGGCCGCAGCCATCAGCTGGTCCTCGCAGTGCGCATGTAGAACAGCGCGCCCGACACGATCATCGTCAGCACCAGCAGCGCCACGGCCAGCGCCGAGCCGTAGCCGAAGTCGAGCGTCACGAAGGAGGTGCGGTAGGCGTAGAGATTGAGAATTTCGGTCGCCGTGCCCGGCCCGCCGCCGGTTGCCGCGAAGATCGCGGCAAAGGCCGACAGCGCGATCATCGCCCGCATGATCACGACGATGACCAGTGCCGGGCGGATCAGCGGCAAGGTGATGTGCCAGAAGCGCTGCAAGGCATTGGCGCGGTCGATGCGCGCCGCCTCGTAGACGTCGGGCGGCAGCGCCGCCAGGCTGGCCAGCAGCACCAGGAAGGCGAAAGGCGTCCACTGCCAGGTGTGGATGATGATCACCGACACCAGCGCCGGAGTCGGCGCGCCCAGCCAGTTGACGGGACCGAGTCCCAGCCAGCGCACGACGAAGTCGAGGATGCCGAAATTCGGGGCGAACATCAGCGTGCGGAAGAACAGGCCGACCACCACCGGCGCCAGCACGATCGGCAGGATGGCGACGATGCGGAACATCCACTGGCCGGCAGGGATGCGCAGCACCAGCAGCGCCAGCCCGAGGCCGACGGCCACCTGCAGCACCACCGTCGCGAGCGTGTAGATCGCGGTCAGTCCGATCGAATGCCAGAAACCGCCGTCGCCGATCATGCGCCGGTAGTTGTCGAGCCCCGCGAAGCCGTCGAGGAACGGCATCGCCAGGTTGATGTTCTGGAACGAGCTCCAGAACAGGTAGACGAGCGGGAAGGTCGTCGTCAGGACGAGGACGACGAGGCTGGGCGCGACGAGCAGCGCGGCGAAGCTGCCTTCCTTGCGAAACGCCGCGCTCCTCATGCCCGCCGCGCCCCCGGGTCTGAGTCCGTCAGCCCTTGAGGATGCCGTCGATGCGCGCCTGCGCCTCGCGCAGCGCATCCTTCCCCGAGGCCTGGCCGACCAGCGTCGCCTGGATCGCGGTCGCCATCGTCTCGCCGACCGCCGGCCATTGCGGCAGCCGCGGCCGCCAGTCCACGTCGGTGTCTTCCGCGAAGGATTGCGTCGTGGCCTCGATCAAATTGTCGCCCAGCTTGGCGATCTCGGCGCGGTAGGCTTCGTCGTTCCACAGCGAGGTGCGATTGACGCCTGAGCGCTTGTAGGCGCCCGGGAAAGCGTGTGAGGTCGCCGCCTGCGTCTCCTTCGATGCTGCCCACTGCAGGAACAGCCAGGTTGCCGTCTTCTCCTTCTCGGGCAGCGCCGCGTTGATCGGAAAACTCCAGTTCCAGATCGACGTGCAGCGCTTGCCGGACGGTCCTTTCGGCCAGCGCGCGAAGGCGACCTTGCCGACCACCTTTGATTTCGCAGGGTCGGCGATCACCGCTGCCGAGCTGTGCGCGTCGATGTAGGAGCCGAGCGTGCCCTGGCCGAAGGCGTCGGCGATGTCCGGCCAGTTCCAGTTCTCGACGCCGCTCGGCGAATATGTGGTGAGCAACTGCACATACCAGTCGAGCGCGGCGAGCGCCTGCTCGCTGTCGACCACCAGGCGCTCGCCGTCGAACCACTCGCCGCCGAACTCGCGGAAGATCGAGGGATAGATGTACATGTTCTGGCCGGCGCCCTTGAAGCCGCGCAGCGCGGCACCCCACAGCCGGTTGCCCGGATCGTGCACGGCCTTGGCGTTGGCGACATATTCCTCCAGCGTCTCCGCCGCCTTCAGGCCGCGCTCGGCATAGACGTCCTTGCGGTAGACCTGCACCGTAGCCTCGCCGTCGAAGGGCATGCCGTAGGGTTTGCCGTCGATCGAGGTGGAGCCGCGCCAGCCCTCGAGAATGTCCTCGTAGTCGAACCATGCCTGGTCCGTGCGTTTGGCGTCTCCGAGATAGAGGTCGAGCGGATCGACCCAGCCGTTTGCGACATAGAGGTCGTAATACATCGGGTCGGCGGCGTGGCTCGCCCAGGTGCCGGTCTTGGACGACAGGTCGAGCACCGCCTTTTGCCGGATCTGGCCGGGAGGCGTCATCTCGAGGCGCGCGTTGATCCCGGTCATCTGGTTGAAGGCGGGCAGCACTGCGTCGAGATTGTTGAAATAGCCGGCCGGCGTCACGCCGATGGTGATGCTGGCGCCTTCGGCCTGCCGCCAGTCGATCTTTGCGTTGGCGAAGGACGACGTGTCCATGCCCTGCGCTTGCGCCCGCGCCCGGCGTGTCAGGATCCCCGGCGCGGCCAGCACCGCCAGACCCGACGCGGCGCCTTTCAGCACTGTGCGGCGGCCGAGAGAAGTTGTCCTGCGTTCGGTCATGTCGCTTTCCTCCCAGTGTGCGACGGCGGAATGAGCGCCGTTTCGGTTTGGCCAGGTGCGCCTTTCCGTTCCTTCCGGGGCGATGGCGTCGGATGACAGGGATTCCAGTCCGACGCCGAAGGTGAGAAAGGCCTTGGCTTAACATTCCAAAAATACTAACTTTAGGACGTTTAATGCAAGCGGCATTTTTGGCCATGACGACGCTGTTCGACCGGGTTCCGATCCCGCTCTATGTGCAGATCGCCGACCTGATGCGTCAGCGGATCGCCAGGGGCGTGTGGCCGCGCGGCCGTGCCGTTCCCACCATCGAGAAGCTCATGGAAGAGTTCGACGTGGCCCGCGTCACCATCCGCCAGGCGATCCAGCTGCTCGCGCAGGATGGCCTGCTGCTGCCGCAGCGCGGCCGCGGCACCTTCGTGACGGCGGAGCCGACGCGTGAGCGGCGGCTGCTCGTTCATTCGTCGCTCGAAGACCTCGTCGCCATGTATCGCGGCGACACGCCCGACCTGTCGCACATCGTCGAGACGTGCGACGCGCCGCTGCTTTTGGAGCAGGACGGCACGGCGGCGCCTGGCTATCACCACCTGCGGCGGGTTCACTCGCGCGCCGGTGAACGCTACTGCGTCGTGTCGCTCTATATCGACGACCGGGTTTTCGCCATCGCGCCTGACCGCTTCCGCCGCGAGGTCGCCATTCCCCTGCTGGGGTCGCTGCCCGGTGTCGAAATCGCGCGGGCGCGCCAGACGCTGCACATCGCCACCGCCGACATGGAGATCGCCCGTGAGCTGCAGGTGCCGCTCAACTCGCCGGTCGGCGAGGTGCGAAGGATCTTCAACAATCCCGACGGATCGGTCCTCTATCTGGCCGAAGCCACCTATCGCGGCGATTACATCCGCTTCGAGATGGACCTGAAGCCCTGAACGAAATGGCGGCTACGGACGCGTTCGGCGCGGTGCGATCGCATTCCACGTCTCCGCCCTGAACCAGCTGCAGACGAGGTCTGGTCTGGCCCTCTGCAGACGCTCGAACTCCTCCCGTGGAGCAACGCAGGCGATGCCGAGATATTGAAGGCGATCGCAGTCAGCGAGAGGAAGCAGTTGCTTGTCGGCGAGTTTGGTGGAGGTCCCCAGAAAAGCCTGAAGCTGCCGCAGTCCCGCCAGAGGCATCAAGCTCGGTATTCTGTAGGGGCTCCACATTCCGCCCTCGATGCCGATGACCTCGAGGTGGTGGGCGTCGCTCAGCCACTGCAGGTCCGGCATCTTCTTGGCATTTGTCAGGATGAACGTGCGCAAGCATGGGAGCTCCAGCAGCGGGCTGAAATCGTCGATGTGCCGCGGACTGTCGATGCTGAGGAAGCGGAGGTTCTCGAGTTGAAGAATCGGAGACAGGCTCCTGGCGACCATCGGCCATTCGAGCTCCAGCCTCTCGAGGCCGCCGAGGCTACCGATTTCCTCGAGAAACGGCTGATCGACCTTGCTTGCCACCAGATGCCGGACCGATCGCCGCTCATGGATGCCGCGATAGTTGAGTTTCTGCCGCTCCAGCCAAACCCGTTCGGCAGTGTCCGGGATGGCAGTCGCCGAAGCGTAGTAGTGCTCCTCGCGCCAAGCGCCCCAATCCCGACCGACGTGAGCCCGGAACTTCCGATTGAGATCGCCCTCGCGAGCAAGGAAAGCCTTGTAACCTTCAATCATCTTCCGACCACATCTGGCCCCCTGTCTGACGGACCCCGGTTCGGGATCCGCTTATCCGGCATCGCGAGAGTTGACCGAGCCTTAAACATGCCGTCCCCGACGCAGCCGATTTTCCTCGCGGCGCAGCCCTGGCTTAGGACGACGTTTGCGAGCCCTTCGCGCGCCCGATCAGCTCCGGCTCATCCGAGCAGATCCCAAGGACCGGCAGTTTTACGAGGTCGGCGAGCACCGCGGGGCGTTCCTCATGCCAGAGTACGATTTGACGACCGGCATGCCGCGCCCGATCGAGCAGGTCCGTGGTGACCAGGTCCTGGGGCCGTTGGCCGCCGCGCTCCCAGCAGAGATGGATGATGTCCGCTTTTGCCGCATCCGCCGCGGCGTGCGGGTCGGCGCCGAGCGGCACCAGGATCGACAAGGCGTAGGGGCAGCCGGCATCGCGCAGTTCGCGCACCATGCCGGTGTCGAAGGATCCGAGGACTGCGAAAGGCTGGTCATGCGCCTCGAGCTCCTGCCAGGTGAGAATGCCGGTGCCGGGCGCCTTGATCT
>JAJFMR010000154.1 GCA_020696915.1 Rhizobiaceae bacterium
TGATGCCATAGACCATCGTGTAGCCGATGGCGATCAGGCCGTAGATGGAGCCCAGCGTCAGCCCGTTGATAAGCTGCTGGATGAAATATTCCATATGTGCGCCGCTCCCCGGGAATGTCGCCGGGCGGGCGCATTCCTTCCTTGCTTTCCCCTAGTCCTACGGTTTCGCACCCGGATTGCAACGGCGAATTTGGCGCGGCACCGAGGGCCGCCGCATTGAAGCCGGTGCACTGCAGGCTCGCGCTCGCCCGTTCGACCGAGCGGCAGGCTATCACCGGGAAACCGCAATGTCTTTGCAGAATCGGCCTCTGCCGGCGCCGCCCGCGGCAAATTCGTGCATCCCTGGCCCAGGACGCTTGCGGCTTGCAATGCTTCAGGCGCGGTCCGGAATGCTCACCGCACGATGAAGCCGTGCGCAAAGGGGTCGCGGTCGTCGATGCTGATCGTGTTGAGACCGGTCGTTCGCGCCCAGCCGCCGATCGAGGGCACGATGGCGGGACGGCCGGCTACCCGGGTTTCGCTTTCGACGCGTCCCGAAAACAGCGATCCGATGATCGATTCATGAACGAAGGCTTCGCCGGTTGCGAGTTCTCCCCTTGCGTGGAGCTGGGCCATGCGCGCCGAGGTGCCTGTCCCGCAGGGCGAGCGGTCGATGGCCTTGTCGCCGTAGAACACGGCATTGCGGGCATTGGCATGGGGATCGACGGGCGAACCCGTCCACAGGATATGGGTGAGCCGGTCGATCGCGGGGTTTTCCGGATGGCGAAATGCGTATTGCTGGTTGAGGCGCTGCCGCACGACCGGGCTCCAGCCGATCAGCTGTCCGGCCGAATGATCGGCGATGTCGCGAAACGTCTCCTGCGCCTCGACGATGGCGTAGAAATTGCCTCCGTAGGCCACGTCGACCCTGAGTTCGCCGAGGTCCGGGCATTCGACGGCGAGACCTTCGGCATAGAGGAAGGACGGGACGTTGGTGATGCGGACCTCCTCGACATATTGCCCCTCCTGCCGGTACTCGGCTACGACCGGACCGGCCGGCGTGTCCAGCCTGAGCACGCCCGGCGTTTTCGGGTGGACCAGGCCATGTTCGATCGCCATGGTGACGGTGCCGATGGTGCCGTGCCCGCACATCGGCAGGCAACCCGAGGTTTCGATGAACAGAATGGCTACGTCGCAGTCGGGCCGCGTCGGCGGGTAGAGGATCGACCCCGACATGACGTCGTGTCCGCGCGGCTCGAACATCAGTCCGGTCCTGATCCAGTCGAACTCGGCCAGGAAATGGGCGCGCCGCTCCATCATCGTGGCGCCTTCCAGCAAAGGGCCTCCGCCGGCGACCAGCCGCACCGGGTTGCCGCAGGTGTGACCGTCGATGCAGAAGAACGAGTGCCTGGCCATGCCGCCTCCGGACAGATGAGCCAGCCTAAAGCAATTCCGGCAAAAGTGCGTAGCGGTTTCGCGTCCGCAATTGCGACAGACGAGAAGTTGGAGCATTCCGCGCGATCCCGGGAGAAGCGGAAATGCCCCAGGCCGGCCGATGTCAGAACCGTTGCGGGGAGAAAGCCGATGCGTCGAGCGGCAGAGACTGCCCCATGATCAGGTCGCGGATCAACCGCCCGGTGGCGGCCGCCTGGGTCAGGCCGAGATGGCCGTGGCCGAAGGCGTAAACGACGTCCTGCCGGCCTCTGGCGTGGCCGATGACCGGCAGCGAGTCCGGGAGCGAGGGACGAAAGCCCATCCATTCCCGGCCGCCGGCCGGATCGAGCCCCGGCAGGAACTGCCGCGCCTTCTCCAGCATCGCCCTGGCGCGGCGGAAGTCCGGCGGCCGGACGAGCCCCCCGAGCTCCACCGCGCCGCCGATGCGCAGGGCGTCGTCGAGCGGCGTGACCACGAAGCCGTGCCCCGGGAAGATCAGCATACGTTTGACGTCGAAGGCGGCTTTCGGAAGCGTGGTGTTGTAGCCGCGCTCGGTTTCCAGCGGGATCCGGTCGCCGAGCTGCTGCGCCAGCCGCCGCGACCATGCGCCGGCGGCGACGACGAGTTTTCTCGCCAGAAACGTTCGGCCTTGTCTGAGCTGTATGGTGATGCCGTTGTCCGACGGCAAGACCAATGCCACATCGCCATGGACGAACCGCGCTCCGCGCGCTTCGGCGTAGCGCCAGATCGTCTTTCCGAAACGCTGCGGGTCGGCGACGGTCTTCCATCCGGGAACGAAGGTGCCGCGAACCAGGCGTCGAGACAGGCCCGGCTGCAGGGAAAGAAGCTCGCCGCGATCGAGATGGCGGTGCTCGATGCCGAAGCGCTGCCGCGCCTGCCAGCCGGGCAGCGAAGCCTCAAATTCCGGCTCGCCTTCGTATAGCTCCAGGCAACCGCCCTCGCGAAGCATGCCCAGCGCGCCGGATCGCTCCATCAGGCCGGCCCATTCCGTTTCGGCCAGGCGCATCAGGCCTGCCTGGGCGGCCAGTCCGGCCTCGTATCGGCTGCTGGCGCCGGCCCGCCAGAAGCGGATGAGCCAAGGCAGCAGCTTCGGCAGATAGGAAGGCGGAATGGCAAGCGGGCCGAGCGGGTCCAACAGCCATTTCGGCATGTTCCTCATCATGCCTTTGTGAGCCAGAGGCAGCACGTCGGAGAAGGCCAGTGCGGCGGCGTTGCCGGAACTCGTCTCCTCGCAGATTCCGGTGCGGTCGAACACGTTCACCTTCAGGCCGGCTTCGGCAAGAAAGGCGGCGGCCGAGATGCCGATTATGCCTCCACCGATGATGGCGGCATCGGCGCCGGGCCAAGCCTCGCCGCTCATTTCAAGGATCGCCTGCCGGCAGGCACCATTTCAGGTTGGGAAAACCGGCTGTTCCGGCCGCGACGCCAAGGCATCCCTGACGACCCTTTCGACGCTGCTTCGGCGCTCGCCGCGAAGCGGCATGCGCGGCATCCGCACCCGGTCGCTGGAACCGATCGATAGAACTTCTGCAAGTTTTATGTTCTGCACGAGATAGGTGGAGACGTCGAGATCGAGCAGTGGCCGGAACCACCGGTAGATGGCGAGCGCCTCGTCGCGCCGCCCTGCCTTGATCAGCCTGTAGATCGCCACCGTTTCGGCGGGAAACGCAGTCACCAGGCCTGCGACCCAGCCGACCGCGCCCACCGACAGAGCCTCGTAGGCCAGATTGTCGACGCCGGTGAAAAGATCGAAGCGGTCGCCGAAGGTGTTGACGATGTCGGTCGAACGGCGGATGTCGTCGGAGGATTCCTTGATGGCCACGAACAGCGGATCGGCGGCGAGTTCGGCCATGATTGCGACGGTGACGTCGACCCGATAGGCAATCCTGTTGGAATAGATCATCACCGGAAGTCCGCCGGCGTGCGCCACCGCCTTCAGGGCGGCCACGGTCTCTTCGGGATCCGTATGATAGATCGGGCTCGGAACCACCATGAGCCCGTCGGCACCCGCAGCAGCGGCCTTGCCGGCCAGCACAATGGCTTCTCGGGTCCCGGCCTCGTTGACGGTGAGCAGCACTGGCTTGCCGGCAGCGGCACGCCGCGCGGTCGCCAGCACCTCGAGCTTCTCCTCGACGGACAGCATCGGCCCCTCGCCCAGCGACCCGCAGACGATCAGCCCGTCGCAGCCCGCCTCCGTCAGCAACGCGAAGCAGCGCTCCATCTCGGCATGGTCGAGCCGGTCATCGCCCGTGAACTTGGTGGTAACGGCTGGAAATATTCCCGACCACATGCGCGCCTCCGTCTGATATATCACTGATATATTTCACTTGAGGACCGGGCTGTCAATGAGATACGAATGACACCATGCAGTTGGTGTATCAGGAGGGCGGCGGCCTGCCTGTCCCGCAGTCTGGTCAGGACGAGCCGGCGACTGCAAGGGCATATCGGGCGCTTGAGCGGATGATCGTCACGCTGGAACTGCCGCCCGGCACCGTTGCGACCGAAGGCGCGCTGATCACCAGGCTCGAACTTGGGCGAACGCCAGTCCGCGAGGCAATCCAGCGTCTGGCGTGGGAAGGGCTGATCGACATCCGGCCGCGCGCCGGACTGGCGATCGCACCCTTGCATGCCGCCGACTGGCTGCGCGTCATCGAAGCGCGGCGGGGCGTCGAGATCGTGCTTGCCCGCTCGGCGGCCCGCTTCATCACCAGATCGGCCGCCGCTTCATTGCATGCGGCGGCTCTCGCCATCCAGAAATCGGTGATGAATTTTGAGGTGGCTGACTTTCTCGATGCCGACAAGGCGATGGACGAGGCCATAGCGCTTGCCGCCGACAATTCCTTTGCGTCGCTGGCGGCAGCGCCACTCCAGACGCACAGCCGGCGTTTCTGGTTCCGATACCGGTCCCGGTCGGGGCTGGCCGAGGCTGCCGAACGTCACGTCGGTCTGATCAGCTCCATTATCGACGGAAAGGAAGAGGAAGCAGGAAGCGCGGCCGAGCAACTGATGGATCTTCTCAAGGTGCACGCGGAGGCCGCTGCCAGGCGCTGATCTCAATTGCGCCCTCCGCCGCGCGCTCCAGCGGCCGGCTCAGAATCGATTCGGAGACCGCCTCAGACGCCTTCGCCCATCGCGAGCACGTTGGCCTCCCAGCCGACTCCGGCCGACAGGACGCAGCTTTTGCCGTCGGTGCCGGTCGCCAGAATGGTCCAGGAACCGTCCTGGGAGACGAACACCTCGATCACGGCGCTCGGATTGATGACTCCTACTGCGGCCGGGTTCTCCTTGAACTGCTCGGCAAGCGACTTGACCATCTCGGTGCGTTCGGCACAGAAATTCGCCGTTGTCGTAGTAGCTGCAGGAACCGTGAGCAACACCAGAGTTGCGGTCGCGGCTGCAAACATCGACACGATGCGTTTCATCAGACTTCTCCTGTTCGCCTGTTACCGGCGATGGCTTCAAAGATCACCGCGTCCGAGAAATCATCGATTTCGACAGTTTGAACTCGCGTGATCTGTCACGGCTTCAAGCTATTCTGCGGTCTCGCCGTTCCATCACGATTATTTTACGACCGGAGACCGCACGTGATCAGCATTGCCGCCAGACCAGCGGCGCCAAGGGCCCACATACGAAAAGGCGCGGGAGAACTCCCGCGCCTTGCAATGGAAAGCCCGTATTTTTGCCTGTCAGTTCATCGTCGGAATGACGAAATCGGCGCCGTCCTTGATGCCGGACGGCCAGCGGGAGGTTACCGTCTTGGTCTTGGTGTAGAACCGGAAAGCGTCCGGCCCGTGCTGGTTCAGGTCGCCGAAGCCCGAGCCTTTCCAACCGCCGAACGTGTAGTAGGCGATCGGCACCGGGATCGGCACATTGACGCCGATCATCCCCACCTGGACGCGGCTGGAGAAGTCGCGAGCGGCATCGCCGTCACGGGTGAAGATCGCAACGCCGTTGCCGAATTCGTGCTCGCTGGCCAGGCTCAGCGCATTTTCATAGTTCGGCGCCCGCACGACCGAGAGCACCGGACCGAAAATCTCTTCCTTGTAGATGCGCATGTTCGGGGTGACCTCGTCGAAGAGGCAGCCTCCCATGTAGTAGCCGTTCTCGTAGCCCTGCATCTTGAAGCCGCGACCGTCGACCAGCAGCCTGGCGCCTTCATCGACCCCGGAAGCGACGTAGTCCTTGACGCGCTCCAGCGCCTGCCTGGTGACCAGCGGCCCGAAATCGGCCGATGAATCCGTGGACGGTCCGACTTTCAGGCTTTCGACGCGCGGGATGAGTTTCTCGACGAGACGGTCGGCAGTTTCCTTGCCGACCGGAACCGCCACCGAAATCGCCATGCAGCGCTCGCCGGCGGAGCCGTAGCCGGCGCCGATCAGCGCATCCACCGTCTGGTCCATGTCGGCGTCGGGCATGATGATCATGTGGTTCTTGGCGCCGCCGAAGCATTGCACCCGCTTGCCCGCGGCGCAGCCGCGCGAATAGATGTAATGCGCGATCGGCGTCGATCCGACGAAACCGATGGCCTTGATGTCGGGATCGTCGAGAATGGCGTCCACGGCTTCCTTGTCGCCATTGACGACGTTCAGGATGCCCGCCGGCAGCCCGGCTTCGATGAACAGTTCGGCAATACGCAGCGGCACGCCCGGATCACGCTCCGACGGCTTGAGAATGAAGGCGTTGCCGCAGGCGATCGCCGGCGCGATCTTCCACAGCGGAATCATGGCCGGAAAGTTGAACGGGGTGATCCCTGCGACGACGCCGAGCGGCTGGCGCATCGAATAGACGTCGATGCCCGGGCCCGCCCCGTCGGTGAATTCGCCCTTCAGCATGTGCGGGGCGCCGATGCAGACCTCGACCACCTCCAGGCCCCGCTGTATGTCGCCCTTGGCGTCGGCTATGGTCTTCCCGTGCTCGCGGGCAAGAATGTCGGCAAGCTCGTCGTAATCGCGCTGCACCAGCTCGAGAAATTTCATCAGCACGCGCACGCGGCGCTGCGGATTGGTGGCCGCCCATTTCGGCTGCGCTGCCTTGGCATCCTCGACCGCGGCACGCAATTCCGCCGGTGACGCGAGCGCCACCATCGCCCGGACCGTGCCGTCCATCGGCTGCATGACTTCCTGACTGCGCCCGCTCCTGCCGGCGACGCGCTTGCCGCCGATGAAATGTCCGTACTCGATCATGGTTCGCTCCCTGAGCTTCCTGGTGCCCGCATTCTCCCGCTTTGGCAGCCGCTTGGCAACGCGAGCAGAAACGCATCGGTTGTGCATGAAATAAGGAACCGATACCGTCTGTCCTCTAGTGGCCGCATCACCGCGACGTCCGCTGCGCGTGCGCAGCGCCGTCCCGTAGCTGGAGGCAAATCCGTGAACTGGGATGACGCCCGCATCTTCCTGGCGGTCGCGCGGGCCGGGCAGTTCCTGGGTGCCGCCCGCCGGCTGGAGCTCAACCACGCCACCGT
>JAJFMR010000155.1 GCA_020696915.1 Rhizobiaceae bacterium
GGTTTTCGGTCTCGGTTGGCACAGGCTGCTTTCCGGCGGGGCGGAGGCTTCCCGCCCATCCTGGCCCGCATCTACGCAAGCAGCACATCCAATCGGAAAATCTCTGTTTTCTTATCTCGTTTCAACGGCCTGTCCGGTTTCGGGCGGAGTCGGCTTGAATTGGCGTTTTTTCATAACGATATCGATTGAGACAGCCGGATGCGGCTGTCGGCAACGGAAGGAACGGGAGAAAATGAACACGACTGCACTGATCCGCCCGGCCTGGACGCCGGCGACCATCGCGCTGATGGTGATCGGCTTCATGGTGTTCTGGCCGCTGGGCCTTGCCATGCTGGCCTACATCATCTGGGGTGACCGGCTGGAAGGCTTCAAGCGCGACGTCAACCGCGCGACGGACGGCGTCTTCGCCGGCTGCCGTCGCAAGACCTGGAAGGCGCATCGCGGCGGCACCGGCAACGTCGCCTTCGACGACTGGCGCGAGAAGGAACTCGAGCGACTGGCCCAGGAACGCCGCAGGCTCGATGAGACCCTCAAGGAATTCGACGATTATGCGCGCGAACTGCGCCGCGCCAAGGACCAGGAGGAGTTCGACCGTTTCATGTCAAACCGCTCCCGGGGAACGCCGCAGCCGCGCGGGGAGACCGGCCTGCTCGACGACTGAGCGGCACGTCATGGCTGATCGTCGGCCTCATTGAAAACGGCGCCGCCTGTCGCGGCGCCGTTTTCTTTTAGCGGCAAGCACCCAGCGAGTGGCGGCGGCGGATGGAGCCGCTAATATGCTTCCCTTCCACACATGCGAATCACGGGTACGCTGCCGTCATGCCCTTCGGTTTCATCAAACGTGCCGGACCGCGAAGGCCGATCCCCGTCCAGGAACGAGAACATATCGTTGCGGGCAGAACGCTGCCCCTTAAGATTGTCGAAAACGATCGCGCGCGGCGCCTCACGCTGCGCATAGACACCGGCGGCCAAGGCCTCAGGATCACCATCCCACCAGGCCTCAGGCAGGGTGAAGTCGACCTTTTTCTCAGCCGCCAGCAGGGCTGGCTGGAGCAGCGTCTGGCCAAGGTGCCGAAGCGGCCGCAGGTCAGACCGGGCATCAAGATACCGCTGCGCGGCGTGCCGCATCTCATCGTCCACGAGCCGGCCCGGCGAGGCACGGTTTCGGTCGGATCGATCGAGGGCACGCCGGTGCTTTTCGTACACGGCGACCGCCGTCACCTGCCGCGACGCCTCGCCGACTTCCTCAAGCGCGAGGCAAGGCGCGAGATCGAGGCGCTCGTCGAAGGCCATTGCAAGGCCATCGGCAGGCGCGCCAAGGCCGTTCGCTTCCGCGACACGTCCAGCCGCTGGGGCTCCTGCACGTCGGACGGCACCCTGTCCTTCTCGTGGCGCATCATGATGGCGCCGGCACCGGTGATAAACTACCTGGTCGCGCATGAGGTCGCGCATCTCAAGGAAATGAACCATGGCCTTAAATTCTGGAAGCTTTGCGAAGCACTCTGTGCCGATACGGACCGCTGCAAGGCCTGGCTGAAGCGCAATGGCGGCGCGCTGCAGGCGATCCAGTTTGAATAGCTGCCGATTCTGGCACGCTTGTCGCCGCGCCTTCTGTAGCTTCCTGTTTGCGCTTCCGATTCATCCGGAAGGCAATTCCATTTTTCAGTCTCATGCTGTAATCGGCTGTCCATGGCGATCGATATCAAGATCTGCGGGCTGAGGACCGACGCCGCACTGGATGCCGCACTGGCCAACGGTGCCTCGCATGTCGGTTTCATCTTCTTTCCGAAAAGCCCGCGCCACGTCGAGCCGGCCCTGGCAGGACGCCTGCGACAGGCCGCCGTCGGCCGAGCCTCCGCCGTGGCGGTCACCGTCGACGCAGACGATCCCTTCCTCGACGCGATCGTCCGCGGCATGGCACCCGACCTGCTGCAGCTTCACGGCAACGAGAGCCCGGCGCGCGTGGCTGAGATCAGGTCACGCTACCGGCTGCCGGTCATGAAAGCGCTGGCCATTTCCGAACCGGCCGATCTGGCGACGATTCCTGCCTACCGAAACGTCGCCGACCGCCTGCTCTTCGACGCCAGGCCGCCCGCTGGCGCCTCACTTCCGGGCGGCAACGGCGCTGCCTTCGACTGGCGGATCCTTGCGGACGTGGAGCGGGGGCTCGACTACATGCTCTCGGGGGGCCTGGACGCCGGCAATGTGCGCGAGGCGCTGGCGCTCGCCGACCCTCCCGGCATCGACGTGTCCTCGGGTGTCGAGAGCGCTCCGGGGCACAAGGACCCGGCGCTGGTCGCAGCCTTTTTCCGGGCGGTGCGGGCTGCCGGAAAACATGGCGCCGCGTGAGGGCCGCCGCGCGAACGTTTGATTTCCGATGCCTCTCGTGACATAGCGCGGAAATCTTTGCCGGCGCACTGCGCCGGCTCCCACCCGGGACCATGCGATGAATCAGCCGGCCGAGCCGAATTCCTTCCGAACCGGACCCGACGAGCAGGGAATGTTCGGCATTTTCGGCGGCCGCTTCGTCGCCGAGACACTCATGCCGCTCATTCTCGAACTCGAGCACCACTGGACGTTCGCGAAAAACGACCCCGCCTACAAGGCCGAGGTGGCTTCGCTCAACAAGCATTACACCGGACGGCCGAGTCCGCTCTATTTCGCCGAGCGGCTCACCGAGGTGCTCGGCGGGGCCAAAATCTACTTCAAGCGCGACGAGCTGAACCACACCGGTTCGCACAAGATCAACAACTGTCTCGGCCAGGTCCTGCTGGCGAAGCGCATGGGCAAGACGCGGATCATCGCCGAGACCGGCGCCGGGCAGCATGGCGTCGCATCGGCGACCGTGGCGGCGCGTTTCGGCCTGCCCTGCGTCGTCTATATGGGCGCCACCGACGTGGAGAGGCAGGCTCCGAACGTCTTCCGGATGAAGCTCCTCGGCGCCGAGGTGCGGCCGGTGACCTCTGGGCACGGCACGCTGAAGGACGCCATGAACGAGGCGCTGCGCGACTGGGTCACCAATGTCGACGACACCTATTACATGATCGGCACGGCCGCCGGGCCACACCCTTACCCGGAGCTGGTGCGCGAACTGCAGTCGGTGATCGGCCGCGAGGCCCGGGAGCAGATCCTGGAGGCAGAAGGCCGGCTGCCCGACCTGATCGTCGCCGCAGTCGGCGGCGGGTCGAATGCAATCGGGCTGTTCCATCCTTTCCTCGACGATCGCGGCGTGAAGATCGTCGGCGTCGAGGCGGGCGGCAAGGGGTTGGGGGGAGACGAACATTGCGCTTCGCTGACCGCCGGGTCGCCTGGCGTGCTGCATGGCAACCGCACTTACCTGCTGCAGGACGGCGACGGCCAGATCAAGGAAGGCCATTCGATCTCGGCAGGGCTGGACTATCCCGGCATCGGGCCCGAACACTCCTGGCTGAAGGAGGCCGGACGCGTCGAGTACGTGCCGATCATGGATAGCGAGGCGCTCGAGGCGTTCCAGCTGCTCACCCGGACCGAGGGCATCATACCGGCGCTGGAGCCGGCGCATGCGCTCGCAGAGGTCGTGAAGCGGGCACCGGCCATGGGCAAGGACGAGATCATAATCATGAATCTCTGCGGCCGCGGCGACAAGGACATCTTCACCGTGGGCAAGATTCTGGGCATGGGCCTCTAGCATGGCCACCCGGATAGATCGCCGCCTTGCCGCGCTCCAGGTCGAGGGCCGACCTGCACTCGTCACCTACTTCATGGCCGGCGATCCCGACTACACCACGTCGCTCGGGGTCATGAAGGCGCTGCCTGCCGCAGGTGCCGACATCATCGAACTCGGCATGCCTTTCTCGGATCCGATGGCCGATGGCCCGGCGATCCAGGCAGCCGGCCTGCGTGCCCTCAAGGGCGGCCAGACACTGGGCAGGACGCTCGGCATGGCAAGGGAGTTCCGCCATGACGACGGCGACACGCCGATCGTGCTGATGGGCTACTACAATCCGATATACGTCTATGGCGTCGACCGCTTTCTCGCCGATGCGATAGCCGCCGGCATCGACGGGCTGATCGTCGTCGATCTGCCGCCGGAGATGGACGGCGAACTCTGCGTCCCGGCATTGCGGGCCGGCGTCAACTTCATCCGGCTGGCAACTCCGACCACCGACGATCTGCGGCTGCCCAAGGTGCTGCAAAACACCTCCGGCTTCGTCTACTACGTTTCGATGACCGGCATCACCGGCGCCGCGCTCGCCGATACCGGCCGGGTCGCGACCGCCGTCAGGCGCATCAAGAGCCACACCAAGCTTCCGGTATGCGTGGGGTTCGGCGTCAAGACGGCCGACCAGGCCCGGACCATCGGCGCGGCAGCCGACGGCGTCGTCGTCGGCACGGCGATCGTCAACGCCGTCGCTGGCGCGATCGGCCCTGGCGGCGGCCAGGCGGGAGATGCCGTGGAAGCCGTGAGCACGCTGGTCCGCGATCTGTCCAGGGGCGTGCGTACGGCGCGCCTTGCTCCTGCCGGATAGAGTCCCATCTTCTCCCGAAACGGGGCGCCTCCACCATGAACTGGATCACCAACTACGTCCGCCCGAAAATCAATTCGATGCTCGGGCGCCGGGACATACCCGAGAACCTCTGGATCAAGGATCCGGAGACCGGCGAGATGGTCTTTCACAAGGACCTCGAGAGCAACCAGTTCGTCATCCCGTCGTCGGGGCATCACATGAAGATCTCGGCCCGGGAGCGGCTGAGATTCTTCTTTGACGACGGCGAGTACGAACTGCTCGAAAACCCGAAGGTGGTCGTCGATCCGCTGAAGTTCCGCGACGAGAAACGCTACACGGACCGGCTGCGGGAGGCGAGGGCCAAGACCGGGCTCGACGATGCGATCCTAAACGCCCTGGGGACCATCGAGGGACTGCCCGTCGCCGTTACGGTCCAGGATTTTGCATTCATGGGCGGCTCACTCGGCCTGGCCGCGGGCGAGGCGATCATCCATGCCTTCGAAACCGCCGTCGACAGGAACAGGCCGATGATCCTGTTCGCCGCTTCGGGCGGCGCGCGCATGCAGGAAGGCATCCTGTCGCTGATGCAGCTGCCGCGCACCACCGTTGCCGTCGATCGGCTGAAGGAAGCGGGACTGCCATACGTCGTGGTCCTGACCAATCCTACGACCGGCGGGGTCACGGCCTCCTATGCCATGCTGGGTGACGTCCACATCGCCGAGCCGGGCGCGCTGATCGGCTTCGCCGGGCCGCGCGTCATCGAGCAGACGATCCGGGAGAAGCTGCCGGAAGGCTTCCAGAGGGCCGAGTATCTCCTGGAGCACGGCATGGTCGACATGGTCGTATCGCGGCTGGAGCTGAGGTCGACGATTGCGCGGCTTCTGAAGATGCTGCTCAGGACGCCGGCACAGGCAGCCGAGGCGGAAATTCTGCCGGCGCCTGCGATTCCTGCCGAATCGCGCCCGCCCGCCTGAAGCGAAAGCGAGAGCGTCGCAAATGCGATTGTGCCCGATCAGCGGCACGCCTATAGCATCGGACCGACAAGTGGAATTGCTTCCCGGATGAATTCCGATGCGCAAACAAGAGGCTACAGCGGCAAAGCGCGCTTCTGCCGGCGCACGCCGCCGTAGGACTTCTGACAATGACGACGTTGCTCGCCGATCGCGAAATCGCGCGCCTTATGGCGCTGCACCCCAAGGGCTACGACCTTTCGCTGGATCGCATATCCCGGCTCCTGGCACGGCTCGGCAACCCGCATGAGAAGCTGCCGCCGGTCATCCACATCGCCGGCACCAACGGCAAGGGATCCGCAGCCGCTTTCTCGCGCGCTCTCCTCGAATCTGCCGGCCACCGCGTCCATGTGCACACGTCGCCGCACCTGGTGAACTGGCATGAGCGCTACCGGCTGGCTGCCGAAGGCGGCGGGAAGTTCGTTGCCGACGAACTGCTTGCCGACACCATCGCCCGTGTCGCGGCGGCCAATGGCGGCAAGATGATCACTGTGTTCGAAATCCTCACCGCCGTGACTTTCCTTCTGTTTTCGGAACACCCGGCCGACGCGGCGATCATCGAGGTCGGGCTCGGCGGTCGTTTCGACGCGACCAATGTGGTGAAACGTCCGGCCGTGTCGCTGATCATGCCGGTCTCCCTCGATCATCAGGCCTATCTCGGGGACAGGGTCGAACTCATTGCCTCGGAAAAGGCCGGCATCATCAAGAAGGGTTGTCCCGTCGTGGTCGGCGCGCAGGAGTCGGAGGCTGCCCAGGCCGTCATGATCGAAACCGCCGAGCGGCTGGGATCGCCGGTCAGCACCTACGGCCAGGACTTCTTGGCCTTCGAGGAAAACGGCCGCATGGTCTACCAGGACCAGGACGGACTGATGGACCTGCCGCCGCCGCGGCTGCCGGGCCGGCACCAGTTCTCGAACGCCGCCGCAGCCATCGCCGCGATCAAGGCGGCGGGATTCGAGATCAGCCACGGCGCTGCCGAGGCGGCGATGACGACCGTAAGCTGGCCGGGCCGCATGCAGAAGTTGCCGCCCGGCAAGCTGGCGGCGTTGGCGCCGGGCGGTGCCGAGGTCTGGCTCGACGGCGGCCACAATCCCGGCGCCGGCTTGGTCACCGCCGAGGCTCTGATCGAACAGGAGGAACGGTTCCCGAGACCGCTGTTCCTGATCTGCGGCATGCTGAACACCAAGGATCAGACGGGCTACTTCCGCGCCTTCGAGGGCATGGCACGGCACGTTTACACCGTTCCTGTCGATCTCAGCGAGGCGGGGGCGCCGAATACCGAACTGGCGGTGCGCGCCACGGAGGCGGGGCTTTCCGCGGAACCTGTCAGCTCTGTCGCGAACGCGTTGATGCTGCTGCGGGACACCTGGGACGAAAACGAAACGCCGCC
>JAJFMR010000541.1 GCA_020696915.1 Rhizobiaceae bacterium
GCTGGCCATTGTGGCGTGTCACGGAAGACCGACGCTGGCGCGACCGTGCATAGAGTTTCTGTTATCCCCGGCTGCCGGCAGCTCAGCCGTAAAACGGCGTAACTACCTCGCAAGGCTGTCCTTGAATATATTCCCGTCCTTCATGATGATGAGGAAATTTTTGTCGGGATCGGAGACGAGACTGAGATCTTCCAGCGGATTGCCGTCCACCAGCAGCAGGTCGGCCAACGCACCCTCCTCAACCACGCCGAGCTTTCCTGGATAAGGATTGATGAAACCGGAGAGCGCCAGCAGCTCCCCCGTGTTCCCCGTCGCGGATTTCAGCGCCTGGGCAGGCGTCATCCATCTGGTCAACATCGCAAGATAGCTTCCCTGGCGGCTGGCTGCACCTGGATCAAAAAGAATGTCAGCGCCAAATACTGTCCTGACGTTGTATTTCGCGGCCATCTTGTATGCGTTTTCCGTGCCGGCAAAGACCTTCAGGGCCTTCTGTTGAGATACCGGGCTCATGCGTGCGAACACGTCCGCATCGTAGGTCAGGGGTTGGAGGCTCCACCAGATGCCTTTTTCCGCCATCAGCTGAGCGGTCGAGTCGTCTATCAGGTGACCGTGATCGACGACCTTGACGCCGGCATCGATCGCCCTGCGAACCGCCGTCGACGTGTAGGCGTGGACCGTCACATAGGTACCCCAGTCGGCGGCTGCTTCGACCGCGGCGCGCAATTCGGCTTCGGTGAATTGCACGGATTCAATCGGATTGTGAGGCGAACTGACGCCGCCTCCCGCCATCAGTTTGATCTGGCTCGCCCCATTGCGCAGTTGTTCCCGGGTGCGCAGGCGGACCTCATCCGGACTGTCGGCAATTGCGGCTATGCCCACCTTCTCGGTGTAGCTGAGCGGACCGCCAGGCTGCCGTGGCATCTCGAAGAGAAAGCGGAAGTCGCCATGACCCGACGTTTGCGAGATCATGGCGCCCGATGGATAAATGCGCGGTCCCGCAACAATGCCTTCGTCAATTACCCGCTTGAGGCCGAAAGCCGGACCGCCAAGATCGCGAATCGTCGTGAAGCCACGCATCAGGGTCGCCTCTGCTTCCTGGGCGGCGCGATGGTGGACATAGGAGGGGTCGGCGGTAATCATGACCGGCTGAGGATCGCCCGTGATGGTCCGCGCCCCCGCCGCTTCAATCTCGTCGGTCGTGATACGCTCGATTTTGTTTCCGCGGACAAGCACATTCGAAGGCGCCGAAAGCTCGGGAGAGTTTCCGTCGAAAACGCGCACATTCCGGAACAGCGTTGCTCCTTCGGCAGCCGGCGCGATTATCGGATCGAGTCCTGGCACGTCGATGTCGAAATCATCAGCCGCGGCCCGGCCAGCAAGACCGATACAGACCGTCATGCCGACCGCAGCGGCATAGACAGCCATTCTTCGAGTGTCGCCCATTTCGCCATCCCTTCCTGTTCGATCAATCGTGCGCAGCGGAGGTCGTCAATTGCAAGAGCAAAGGCTACGACAAGATGTTCGTGACTGGCAGAAGTAGTGTTTGCTTGCTCTCGTCTTTCGTGACTTCAGTCATGCAACTTCAATCGATATCAGAACTCGGCGCTATAACGAGATCGTGCCCGCACCCCGCGAGGCTGAAGGCAGGCAGGACGGCGCGTTCGGGCGCTTCGAGCTCGATGAGGAGCAGGGCCGTCCCGAGCGCCCAGTTATCGAATGCGACCGGTCGCCCATGCCACCGGGCAGCAGCAGCGTCTGCAAGGCGCCGCGCCGCGTCGAGCCACTTCGTCGCCCCGGTGACCTGATAAAGCCGCAGGAGCGCGAACCCTCGGCCGGTTGTTCCGCGGCAGAAGTCGGAATCCCTGACCGCATGTTCGGCCGCATGCCGGCCGGCCCGCTCGGCGAGCGCCCGGAACCGCGCGTCGCCGGTCTGTTCGTAAGCCGCGGCCCACATCAGGACATGGCTGGCACTCGACCATCCCGGCGCCGGCAATCGCGCCCGCCTGCCGCTCCCGGCTTTCGTGCGGGCACGCCGCCCACTCGACCGGCCGAGTTCAGCCATCTGCTCGATCAGCGACGTCCAGCCGGCGGGGGGCGGCACAGCCATCGCACGACAGGCCTGCGCGGTGGCATGGAGAGGTCGCGTCCAGTCGTTCTCGGTGCCTGGATCGACAAGCTGCTGGCAGCCTGCCACGTTCGTCAGCCCGGCGGCCGTCCGCCAGACGTCCTTGACGGTGTACCGCATCCACCGTGTCAGCGGCTCGCAATCGATTTCAGCGGCTGCCGCCGATTTCAGCAAGCCCGCAGCCGCCATCACCGCGCCGCTTCGCGCACCGGCAAGATCCAGCCTTCCGATCCGGCGGCACGCCGCAAGGAACGCCGCGATGGAACGTTGCTGGGCGGTCGGGTCGCCCCTCGAGTGATGGATTTCGGCGAGGACCGCTTCGACGCTCCAGGCCGCGGTTGCCGGCGTTTTGGCTCGGCTTGCCCACACCTCGGCGCTCGCCAGCAGGCATGGATCGTCACGGACCAGCGAGGCGCGGTGTGAAAACCATGCAAGACGAAATGCGCCGGCGCCTGCTGTCGCGGGCACTCCGTCGTCATCGCCGCCGTCCCAGCCGAGAGTCGCCTTGCGAAGGCAGTCTTCCAGAAGTCGATTGCCGGTGGACGGCCGCGCGCCACGATATGTCTGCGGCTCCAGATCCGACTGCCCGGCTGCCTCGAAGGCTGCGCCGAACGCCGCCATGCTTTCGAAGCGGCAGGCTGGGTCCTTCGCCAATGCCGTGGCGAGCACCGCTTCGAGCCTCGGCCAGCCCGGCAGGCCGCGGGCCGCAAAGGGCAGCATGGGACAGCCGACGACCTGCGCCAGCAGCTGGTGCTGTTCCGGCGAAAGATCGGCATAGTGAAGACCGGTGAGGAGGTAGTGAACAAGCGCTGCCACCGAATACTGCTCGGCGCGAAACGTGGCGCGTGGCGG
>JAJFMR010000156.1 GCA_020696915.1 Rhizobiaceae bacterium
CCGATTCTGTTTCCTTCCAGCGCCGCTCCAGATTGGGGACCACGCCCTCGAAGGTCTTGGTCGTGGTGTAGGAGCGCAGCCCGTCATCGTACCGGAAGGTCACTTCCCGCGCGCCGGTCCCGTGCAGGATCGAATGACGAGCCTCGTCGGAAAGGTCCCTGAAACGGTCGCCGAGCTTGAAGCCGTAGGCTTTACCCAGTGCCTCGAGCGTCTGCGAATAATACGGAGATGTGGACTTTGCCCACGGGCTGACGGCGCCGTCGCGAAGCGAGCGGTCCTCGTCGGGCACCACCAGGCTGGCGTCGATGGCGCGCTGGCTGCCCAGCCCGTCGCAGGTCGGACAGGCACCGAACGGATTGTTGAAGGAGAACAGCCTTGGCTCGATCTCGGGGATGGTGAAGCCCGATACCGGGCATGCGAATTTCTCCGAAAACAGCATGCGCTCATGCGTCTCGTTCCTGGATTTATTGGCCGATTCCTCCGACGTCTCGGAGGGCGGCAACGGACGGTCGGCAAACTCGGCCACGGCCAGTCCGTCGGCCAGTTTCAGCGCCGTCTCGATGGAGTCCGCCAGGCGGGCCCCTAGGTCGCCCCGCACGACGACCCGGTCCACCACCACGTCGATGTCGTGCTTGTACTTCTTGTCGAGGGCAGGCACGTCGGCGATCTCGTGAAAGTGGCCGTCGACCTTGACCCGCTGGAAGCCCTTCTTCTGCAGTTCGGCGAGTTCCTTGCGGTACTCGCCCTTGCGCCCGCGCACCATCGGAGCAAGGACGTAGAGCCGGGTGCCTTCCTCGACCGCCAGCACGCGATCGACCATCTGGCTTACCGTCTGGCTCTCGATCGGCAGCCCCGTGGCCGGCGAATAGGGAACGCCGGCGCGCGCGAACAGCAGCCGCATGTAGTCATGGATCTCGGTGACGGTGCCGACCGTGGAGCGCGGATTGCGAGAGGTCGTCTTCTGCTCGATGGAAATGGCCGGAGACAGGCCGTCGATCTGGTCGACGTCGGGTTTCTGCATCATCTCGAGAAATTGCCGCGCATAGGACGACAGGCTCTCGACGTAGCGGCGCTGCCCCTCCGCATAGATCGTGTCGAAGGCCAGCGACGACTTGCCCGAGCCCGACAGGCCGGTCATCACGATCAGCGAATCCCGCGGCAGGTCGATATCGACGTTTTTCAGATTGTGTTCGCGCGCGCCGCGAACGGAAAGGAACTTGTGGTCGGCCATGGCCATCCGAAGCGAAGAGGAGAGGTGTCCGCGGCACTCTACGGTGCTGACGACCGTGCAAATGTAGTGGCGGATTACCAGAAGTCGAGGGGAGAACGCAACGGAAACGGGGGAAACTGACAACGCTCTGTCAGGAGCCCCCACCCATCGCCGGCAATGGCTTGACCGGGGTTCTCCGAGCCTTGGCCGAGACGGCCGCCGGCGCGGCGCCACCCTGGAAAACCTCGCGGCCGATTTCCTTGCCGGCAGCATTTTCCGGTTGACGCGGGCTCGGGCGAGGGGCAGAATTCTGCCTTCCGGGGCCCGGATGCCAGACGACATCCGCCGCGGCCGTCCAGGCGGGCATGCGAGTCGCCGCAGCCCAGCGCAAGGCTCCGGAGTGCGAAACGACAACTGACGAAGGAGCGAGCATGACTCCACCGGACAGTTCCAGCAGGCCCCGCTGAAAAGGCGGAGCCCGGCAGGCGGCCTCAACCGGCCTGATTGCCGATCACCGTACAATCAGAGACTACTGGTCGGATCGTCAGCTTGATTGCTGCGTGGAATCCGAAATGAACGCCGGAGTGCGATCCGGCATTCGGTTTGCGAACCGAATTAGCCCCGTGAGCCCTTCAGGGCCGCGGGGCTGCGTTTTCCCGGCGGGTCGTAGGGAAACCGTGACGGGCATGCACCCAAGCTTCTTCCATGCCCTGGGGGTGAAGGAAGGCAGAGGCTTCCTGTTGACAGGCTGGCAGAACAAATATAGAACAAAAACCCTGTGGAAAGGCCGGGCGGAAGGCGCGGCGAGCGCAATCCGGCTGTAAGGTGACGAACTTCAGTGTGGTTTCGGACGAGCGCGGAGACGTATCATGGCGGGTAGCGTGAACAAGGTCATTCTGGTCGGCAATCTCGGCGCCGATCCCGAGATAAGGCGGCTCAATTCCGGCGATCCGGTCGTCAACCTGCGCATCGCCACGAGCGAGACCTGGCGCGACAAGAATTCCGGCGAGCGCAAGGAAAAGACCGAGTGGCACAGCGTCGTCATCTTCAACGACAATCTCGCCAAGGTCGCCGAGCAGTACCTCAAGAAGGGGATGAAGGTCTACATCGAAGGTCAGCTGCAGACCCGCAAATGGCAGGACCAGACCGGCAACGATCGGTACACGACCGAAATCGTGCTGCAGAAATTCCGCGGCGAACTGCAGATGCTGGACGCGCGCGGGCAATCCGGCGAGGGACAGGCCAGCGGCGACCGCGCCTCGGATTTCGGGCAGTCCGGTCCGCTGGAGGGCGGCCGCGGCAGCGCCGGCGGGCGCGGCGGCTCATCGCGGGAACTCGACGACGAGATCCCGTTCTGACGTGCATGGGTAGTCGGGGGCGAGCCAATAAGGCTCGCCCATGCCCCTGACCGCTCCGTATCTGCAACGATCCGAAGGATGGTTTTTCCAGGCTTTCGATGCGCAGACGAAAGATTGGTGCGAGGTCTGCCATGCCTGAGGCAGACGGTACCACCCGGGGCGCTTGCCAACCACGCCGCGGATGCCTTTATAAGGCCCGTTCGGGGCCGAGTGTCCAGTCAGGACGAAAGCAGAGAGCGGTTGCCGAAGGTCAGGGGTGCCCTGCACGGGACGATTGGAAAGTACCTTCCCGATCTCATCTTCGGAGCGAATGATGGAATAATCACCACCCTCGCCGTGGTCTCCGGCGTGGTGGGCGCGTCGCTTTCCACCACAGTCATCCTCATCCTGGGTTTCGCCAACCTTCTGGCCGACGGCTTCTCCATGGGTGCCAGCAACGTGCTTTCACGGCGCTCCGAGACGCAGAACGAGGATGTCCCGACGCTCGCCATCGCGTCCAGACACGGCCTGGCGACTTCATGGGCTTCGTCGATGCAAGTCTGGTTCCGCTGCTGGCTTACCTGCTGCCATTGTTTCAGGGCGGCAGCTTTGCCTGGGCGACGGCGCTGGCTCTGGCGACGCTATTCGCGGTCGGCGCGGGCCGCACCTTCTTCACCCGGCGCGGCGGGCCGGCTTCGGGTATCGAGATGCTGCTCCTCGGTGCCGTGGCTGCGGCCTTGGCTTTTGGAATCGGCGCCCTCGGCGCAGCGATCATCGGTGACGCGAGCACCGGGTAAATCCGGCGCGAAGGCTCGACATGAATCAATTCCGACACAGGTGCGTGGCGGTTTTGCGTTCGGGGTTCCGGCGGTTCTGAGAAAAGCGGAAGTGATTCAGGCCGCGGCCAGGGCCTTGACGCCGTCGGCGACGAACTGGACGGCAAGGGCTGCCAGGATGAGACCAAGCAGACGTGTCAGAATCGAACGGCCGGTCTGACCGAGAAAGCGGTCGAGGCGTTCCGCGAGCAGCAGAACCAGATAGGTGAGGCCGACACAGGCCGCGATGATGGCGACCAGCGCCGCCGTGGCGGGTGCACCGGCAAACGAACCGGACAGCAGCACTGTCGCCGAAATCGCACCCGGCCCGGCAATCAGCGGGATCGCCATCGGAAAAGCGGCGATGTCGTGGATGGTGTCGCGATTGATCGACACGTTTGAAATCTTCTCCTTGCGCTCCTGGCGCCGCTCGAAAACCATCTCGAAGGCGATAAAGAAGAGCAGAAATCCGCCGGCGATCCGGAAAGCCGGCAGCGTGATCCCGAGCAGCGACAGGAGCGCGCCTCCGGAGACCGAGAAGAGCGCCAGCACACCGAAGGCGATGAGGGCGGCCCGAAGCGAAACCTGCTGCCGCTGCTCCCGGTTCATGCCGCGGGTGACCGCCAGAAAGAGCGGCGCCAGCCCGGGCGGATCGATCGTCACAAGCAAGGTGACGAAGGCGTTGAAAAGACTGTCGTAGCTCGGCATGGCACATGCCCCGTCCGGCCAGCCTACCGTGACCGTGCGCCAGGAACCAGCGCCGGCATGGCGCATTTTATCGGCTGGTCGCACAAGGCTGTCCGGCCAGCGCGGCGCCCCGCACCGGCGATGATCTCGCAGACCCGATATCCGTTTGAAATTCCCGGTAAAAGCACGCCGCAAAACGTCCTGCAAGATTGGAGAATTGCCGAGGCTTCCTATATAAGTCCGGTGTCACTCCAGCCATTCATGTGATCTGATTTGAGCGAACAGAAGCCGCCGCAAGGACCCGACTTTCCCTCCGGCATCGAGCCGATCTCGATAATCGAGGAAATGCAGCGTTCCTATCTCGATTACGCGATGAGCGTGATCGTGAGCCGGGCTTTGCCCGATGTCCGCGACGGGCTGAAGCCGGTTCACCGTCGCATCCTCTACGCATCGCACGAGAGCGGTTATCACTGGAACCGCAAATACGTGAAGTCGGCACGGCCCGTGGCCGACGTGATGGGCAAGTACCACCCGCACGGCGACGCCTCGATCTACGATGCCCTGGTTCGCATGGCCCAGGACTGGTCGATGCGCGTGCCGCTCATCGACGGGCAGGGCAATTTCGGCTCGATCGACGGCGATCCGCCGGCGGCGATGCGCTACACCGAGACGCGGCTGGCCAAGGTGGCGCACGAGCTCCTGGAGGATATCGACAAGGATACGGTCGATTTCCAGGAAACCTACGATTCTTCGGGCAAGGAACCTCGCGTCCTGCCGGCGCGCTTTCCCAACCTGCTCGTCAACGGTTCCGGCGGTATCGCGGTCGGCATGGCGACCAACATCCCGCCCCACAATCTCGGCGAAGTGATCGACGCCGCCATCGCGGTGATCGACGATCCGGGAATCGATCTCCATGCGCTGATGGAGATCGTACCCGGGCCCGACTTCCCGACCGGCGGCATCATTCTCGGCCGGACCGGGATCTACAACGCCTATGGGACCGGCCGCGGCTCGATTCTGATGCGCGGCAAGGTCGATATCGAGGCGCGCGGCAATGATCGCGAGGCCATCGTCATCACCGAGGTGCCCTACCAGGTGAACAAGGCGACGATGATCGAGAAGATGGCCGAACTGGTGCGCGAGAAGCGCATCGAGGGTATCTCCGACATTCGCGACGAGAGCGACCGGCAAGGCTATCGGGTCGTCGTCGAACTTAAGCGCGACGCCAACGCCGAGGTGGTCCTGAACCAGCTTTACCGCTTCACGCCTCTGCAGTCCTCGTTCGGCGCCAACATGGTTGCACTGAACGGCGGCAAGCCCGAAGTGCTGACGCTCGCCGACATGCTGAAGGCGTTCGTGGCCTTCCGCGAGGATGTCGTCAGCCGCCGCACGAAATTCCTGCTCAAAAAGGCCCGCGAGCGCGCCCACGTCCTGGTCGGGCTGGCGATTGCGGTTGCGAATATCGACGAGGTGATCCGGCTGATCCGCGCGGCGCCCGACCCGCAGGCGGCGCGCGAGCAGTTGATGGACCGGCGCTGGCCGGCCGCCGACGTCGAGTCGCTCATCCTGCTCATCGACGATCCGCGCCACAGGATCAACGAGGACGGCACCTACTTCCTTTCGGAGGAGCAGGCGCGGGCCATTCTCGATCTGCGTCTGCAGCGGCTTACCGGACTTGGCCGCGACGAGATTTCCGACGAACTCAACGGCATCGGTGTCGAGATCGCCGATTTCCTGGATATTCTCGGCTCGCGCGCGCGCATCCAGAAGATCGTCAAGGACGAGCTTGCGGCGGTCCGCGACGAGTTCGGCACGCCCCGCCGGACGGAGATCGTCGAAGGCGCCGCGGACATGGAGGACGAGGATCTCATCCAGCGCGAGGATATGGTCGTCATCGTCACCCACAAGGGCTACATCAAACGCGTGCCGCTTTCGATCTACAGGGCGCAGGGCCGCGGCGGCAAAGGCCGCTCCGGCATGTCCACCAAGGAAGAGGACGTCGTCACGCGGCTGTTCGTCGCCAGCACGCACACACCCGTGCTGTTCTTCTCGTCGCGCGGCATCGTCTACAAGGAGAAGGTCTGGCGCCTGCCCATCGGCACGCCGCAGTCGGGCGGCAAGTTTCTCCGCAACCTGCTGCCCTTGCAGGCCGGGGAGCGCATCACCTCTATCCTGCCTTTGCCGGAGAACGAGGCCAACTGGGGCGAGCTCGACGTCATGTTCGCCACCACACTCGGAACGGTGCGCCGCAACAAGTTGTCGGATTTCGTCCAGGTGAACCGCGGCGGCAAAATCGCCATGAAGCTCGAGGAGGGCGACGAGATCCTCAGCGTCGAGACCTGTACCGAGGATCACGATGTCCTTTTGACTGCGAGTTCCGGCCAGTGCATCCGCTTCCCGGTCGGCGGCGTGCGTGTCTTTGCCGGCCGCAGTTCCGTCGGTGTGCGGGGCATCGCAATGTCGGAGGACGATCGCGCCATATCGATGACGATTCTCGAGCACGTCGACGCATCGCCTGCCGAACGCGCGGGCTATCTCAAGCGCGCCGTCGCCGAGCGCAAGGCGACCGGCGCCGAAGAGGAGGACATTTCGCTGACCAACGAGGAAGTCGGCGAGGAAGCAGATTTGTCCGACGAGCGTTATGAATATCTCCAGACGCACGAGCAGTTCGTGCTGACTGTCACGGCATTCGGCTACGGCAAGCGCTCGTCGTCTTATGATTTCCGCCTGACCGGCCGCGNNNGTTCCCGGTCGGCAAGGACGACCAGATCATGCTTGTGTCGGATGGCGGGACGGTGATCCGCGTGCCCGTTGAGGGCATCCGCTTTGCAAGCCGCGCCACCAAGGGAGTGACCATCTTCAACACTGCCGAAGGCGAAAAGGTGGTGTCGGTCGAGCGCATTCCCGAGCATGGCGACGACGCTGCCCCGGCCGGCGCGGCAGACGCTCCGGCTCCAGACGTCCCTCGGTCCTGATGGCTGGGCTGCCACGGCAGGTCACAGGGAAGCGGCGCTGGCTTCCGCGACCGGTTGCGAAATTCGTCCGCGTTGTCCTGCCCGGGCAAGCGGACGCGCC
>JAJFMR010000157.1 GCA_020696915.1 Rhizobiaceae bacterium
TCCGCATTGCACTTTCTGGGATAAGCAGCTCGGGGCAGCACGCGGTGCGGCGCCGCCGGAAGCCTCATCGCATAGAACAAGAAACGATAACAAGCAGATAGGTCACTCGCAACATTCGCCATTTGCGCAGCGGCGCTCACCTGGCGCGCGGCCTGGGGCGGGCGGTGGCGGGGGCGTGCAGCGGGTCGTCCGGCCAGGCGTGCCTCGGGTATCGGCCGCGCATGTCGGCCCGCACCTCGGCCCACGACCCGCGCCAGAAGCCGGGCAGGTCGCGTGTCGTCTGGATTGGGCGATGCGCTGGCGAAAGCAGCTCGAGGGTGAGCGGCACCGCGCCGCCAGCAATGGCCGGGTGGCGATCGAGGCCGAACAGCTCCTGCACGCGGATCGACAGGACCGGCCAGTCGCCATAATAGCTGATCGGCACATGGCTGCCGGACGGCGCGTCGAAATGCGTCGGCGCCAGCGCGGCCAGCTGGCGCTGCAGATGATGCGGCACGAGCGACAACAGGGCCTGATGAACCGTCTCAGGAGCGATCGCGACGAACGAGGCTTCGCCGGGGAGAAACGGCAGCAGCCAGTTCTCCAGTCCCGCAAGCAGTGCCGCGTCGGAGACGTCCGGCCAGGGCGGGCCGAGCCCCCGATGCAGCCAGGAAAGACGGCGGCGCAGATCGTCCGCGTTCCTGCTCCAGGTCAGCAGCGACAGGCCATGCTCGCGCAGCGCGGCGAGAATGGCGCGGTCCGCCTCGGCGCCGGACGGCGCCGGGAGCATGCGCTCGGACAACACGATCGCGCCGAGCCGGACGACTTCCCTGACCCGCACGGCGCGCTTCTCGCGGTCGAAGGCGCTCGCGGTGATCGTCTCGAGGCGCCCGTCCAGCGCGGCGCGGATTTCGGACTCCGCAACGGACGCTGCCGAGACGATCCGGGCTTCCTGGGCCCGCCCCTGCAGATCGGCGACGACAAGGAACATTTCGCCGGCCAGCGGATCCGTCTCGTCGACGCGCGCACCGCTGCCATTGGCGAGCAGAAAGCGCCCGCGCGCGCCCCGCGCCTTTGCGACGCGATCCGGCCAGGCATGGATGAGAAGCGAGCCGACTGCTTCGGCCCCCGAAGCGGCGGCAGTGCGCGCATAACCGCCTCTCGATGATTTCGCGGCGTCCGCCCGGGCAGCGCGGGCAAGCCGCCTGGCCAGACCGCGGGCGGCCACGGCGCGCGGCGACCGGTCGCCGCGCCACGCCGACAGCCGGCGCTCGATGTCGGCAGCCGTGCCGCCGAGTCCTCGCTCGGTCAGCAGCACGGCGAGTTCCGCGGCGACCTCATGCCGCCCGCAGGCGGCAGCCACGGCCACCATGTGGGCAAGACGCGCCGGCAGGGCCAGAAGCCGCATCGATCGGCCTTCGGCGGTGATCCGGCCTGCCGCATCGATGGCGCCAAGATCGACAAGCAGGGCACGTGCCTCCGCCAATGCAGGAGCCGGCGGCCGGTCGAGAAAGGACAGGGCGGCCGGATCCGCAACGCCGAAGGCGGCGCAGTCGAGCAGCAGGCCGGAGAGGTCGGCGGCAAGTATCTCGGGCGGCGTGAAGGCCGGCAGCGCAGCGGTCTGCTCGGCCCGCCACAGGCGGATCGCCACGCCCGGCCCGGTGCGGCCGGCGCGGCCGGCGCGCTGCTCGGCGGAAGCGCGGGAAACGCGCACCGTCTCCAGCCGGGTCATGCCGCTCGAAGGGTCGTATCTGGGCAGCCGCGCCAGCCCCGAATCGACGACTACCCGCACGCCGTCGATGGTGATCGAGGTTTCGGCGATGGAGGTCGCCAGCACGATCTTGCGGCGGCCTGGCGGGGCCGGCCGGATCGCCATATCCTGCGCCCGCCCGTCGAGCATGCCGTGGAGGGGAACGATGTCGACGTCGTTCGGCACGCGGCCGGCGAGCCGCTCGGCGGTTCGCTCGATCTCGCGCTGGCCGGGCAGGAATGCCAGGAGACTGCTGGCTTCGTCGGCTATCGCGGCGCGGATGGCGGCCGCCACGGCGTCTTCGACCTGGCTCTCCGGCCCCCTGTCCCGGTAGCGGATCTCGACCGGAAAGCTCCGCCCCTCGCTCGCGATGACCGGCGCGTCGCCGAGCAATTGCGAAACGCGTGCCCCGTCCAGCGTCGCCGACATGACCAGGAGCCTGAGGTCCGGCCGCAGTGCCGACCGGACGTCGAGCGCCAGCGCCAGGCCGAAATCCCCATCCAGCGAGCGCTCGTGGAATTCGTCGAAGATCAGGGCGCCGACACCGGGGAGTTCGGGGTCATCGAGAATCATGCGCGCCAGCACGCCTTCGGTGACGACGAGAATCCTGGTCCTGTCGGAGACCAGTTTTTCCATGCGCATCGCGTAACCGACGGTGTCGCCCGGCTGCTCGCCGAGCAGCGACGCCATGCGCCGGGCCGCGGCACGGGCGGCGAGCCGGCGGGGCTCGAGGAGCACGATCCTCCGCCCTCGCTCCAGCCACGGCGCGTCGAGCAGGGCGAGTGGGATCAGCGTCGTCTTGCCGGCGCCGGGCGGCGCCACCAGCACCGCGCTGCCGGCCGACTCCAGCGCAAGCATGAGATCGGGAAGGATCTTCGAGACGGGAAGTTCGGGCAGGACCGCGGCGACCGGCATGCGGCCCGCATAAAGGCTTCCGCAAGCGAATTGAACCCCCACCCGGACCTTCGGTCCGGCCTCCCCACAAGGGGGAGGCGGGCGCAAGGCCGTCTAGGTCCTTCGCCTTTCCTGATCTCGGCTACGGTCTCCTGGACAAAGCCACGGCCGAGTGCGTGAAGTAAGACTGCGCGCTTGCGGTCAGGCCTGGCGCTGTCTGACCAGGCCGAGCCGTTCGCGGCCGAGCCAGCGCCTGAGCAGCAGCAGCGCGACGACGGCAAGGCCCGAAAACAGCCCGGCCCAGATGCCGCTGCCGCGATAGCCCAGCGGAAAAGCCAGCACCACGCCGAGCGGCAGGCCGATTCCCCAATAGCCGATGGCCGCCAGAAACATCGGGACTTTCGTGTCGTGCAGGCCGCGCAGCATGCCGCTCGCCACAGCCTGGGCGCCGTCGGCAATCTGGAAAAGCGCGGCGAACACCAGGAAGGTTGCCGCCAGCCCGAGCACGGCGGCATTGGCCGGATCGGCGATATCGATGAAGCCGCTGATCAGCAATTCGGGCCAGGCCACCATGACCAGCGCCATCAGTGCCATGAAGGAGACGCCCAGCGCATAGGCCGTCCAGCCGGCGCGGCTGACCCCGGCGGGATCGCCGGCGCCGTTGGCGAGCCCGACGCGGACGGTGACCGCCTGGTTGAGGCCGAGCGGCACCATGAAGGTGATCGAGGCGATCTGGATGGCGATGGCATGGGCGGCGAGCGAGGCGGCATCGATCAGACCCATCAGGAAGGCGGCTGCATTGAAGATCGTCACCTCGAAGCCGAGAATGCCGGCAATCGGCAATCCCAGGTGGAGAAGAGCACGGAAGCGCGGCCAGTCGGCTCTCCAGAAGCGTCCGAACAGGTGATAGCGCCGGAACTTCGGCTCGACGGAGACGACCACGGCAAGGCCGAGGAACATCAGCGTGCTCGCCAGGGTGGTCGCCAGGCCGGAGCCGGAAATGCCCATCGCCGGAAAGCCAAGCCGGCCGAAAACGAACAGCCAGTTGGCAAAGGCGTTGAAAGCGACCGCGGCGAACATCACGACCAGCGCCCAGAGCGGCCGCTCGAGTGCCGACATGAAGGACCGCAGGACCGTGTAGAGATAAAACGGCAGGATCGCCCATTGCAGCCAGCGCAGATAGATGCCGGCCTGCCTGGAGAGCTCCGGATCCTGCCCCATGGCCAGCAGCACCGCCTCGCCGTTCCACAGCAGGAGCCAGATGGGGATCACTGCAAGCATCGATAGCCAGAAGCCCTGCCTGACCGTCCGCCTGACGTCGCGCACCGAGTTGCGCCGGCGGCCAAGCTCGGTGGCCATCATCGGGGCGGTTGCATAGACGAGGCCGAGCCCCAGGATCAGCGGCGCGAAGTAGAGATTGAGGCCCAGCGCGCCGGCGGCAAGCGTGTCGCCGCCGAGCCGCCCGATGATGGCGACGTCGGTGACCGTCATCGCCGTCTGCGCGAGATTGGTGAGCACCAGCGGCCAGGCAAGCTTCGCCATGGCGCGAACCTCGTCACGCCAAAGGGATTGCGGGACTTCGACCGCAGCTTCCGACACCGACATTGCCGTACTTTCCGAGCGTGGCGCGCGCCGGATCGCTTCCGGATTCCGCGCGGTGCAGCCGTGGCTGCCGGGCCGGCTTTTCCTTCAATCCGGCTGTGCGGGTCAAGCCCGCGGGCGCTGATTGTCGAGATCCGTGCCGGTTCGCAGCAGTTCCAGATAGGCAGCATAGGCAAAGCTGCGACCGCGCTTCCTTCCAGTCGTCTCCACGAGGATGCCAACGTCGACCAGCACCTCGATAGCCCGTGTCGCGGTGGGCTTGCTGGCATCGATGAGCCTCATGGCCGAGGCGACGCTCTGGATCGGGCGGCGGGGAAGGTTTTCAAACAGTCTGAGCGCTGAAAGGGACGCTGACCCGGCCGCCAGCAGTCGTGCACGATCGCTGGTCACCAGACTGAACAAATCGCGTGCCGAGGACACCGCTTCATCGGCGATTGTGGCGATCCCATCGAGGAAGAAGTCTGTCCAACCCTCCCAGTCTCCATCCAGCCGCACGAGGTTCAACCGCCGGTAGTACTCTTCGCGATGCCGCTTGAAGAAAAGGCTGAGATAGAGAAGCGGTGCCCAGAGCAACCCCCAATGCTCCAGCAATAGCGCGATCATCAGGCGCCCGATGCGGCCGTTGCCATCGAGATACGGATGGATGGTCTCGAACTGCACATGAAGGAGGCCCGCGCGCACGAGCTGGGGCAAGGGGTCCTCCGCATGGATGTACTTCTCGAACCGACCCAAGAGACTGGAAAGTTTCTCGGGCGGCGGGGGAACGTAGACTGCATTACCGGGCCGGCTTCCGCCGATCCAGTTCTGGGCGGTGCGTACTTCGCCCGGCTGCCTGCTCGAACCGCGCACACCCCGCATCAACCGCCTGTGCGTCTCGTTGAGAAGCCGCATGGACAAGGGCAGTCCATGCTTTGCAGCGAGCTGGCCACGCGCGTAGGCGAGCGCATCCAGGTAGTTCGTTACCTCTTCGACGTCGGCATTTGGATCAGGCTCCTCCTCCGCCTCGAATTTAAGAAGGTCCAGGAGAGATGCTTGCGTGCCTTCGATTTGCGAGGAGATCACCGCCTCCTTGCGTACGAACGCATAGATGAACCAATCGAGCGAAGGGACCATCTCACCCGCCAGATCCAGTCGGACAAGCGCCTGTTCGGCTTCCCGCAGGCGATGCTCGAGTTTGCCGTCGATAATGAGCGACGGTCGCGCTGGCGGAAGATCAAATGGAACGAAGGCGTCAAGCTTCTCGCCGCCTGCGATGACGCTTTCGTACTGGCCCGTGACTCGCTTTGGCATTGTCGGTGCACGACCTTGGGGAGTTCGACAAGGAAAGCCAGCTTTATCCGCCAAAGGTCTTAGGCACGAGTTCTTTACTAGGAGTTGTCGCTAGTCAAGAGTTCGTTCTTGTCGAATTTTCCGGACAGGTTGACCTTACCCCATCCCCCGAACCGGTGCGGCTGAAGCCTCAAATGGAAGCATCAGGTCGCATTCGTCTTCACGCCATAGCGTCGAGCGCCTGCCTATGCCGGTGCATCTCGAGGAATACCCGGTAGTCGCGGTCGAAGCGGGCGCGAGCGTCCGGATTCGGCAGGCGCCGGCGGCTCGCCTGCCGCATGCCGGCACTTGCCTGGCCAACGCTGTCGTAGAGACCGGACGCCGCCGCTGCCGCCATGCCGGTGCCGAGCAGCACCGCCTCGTGGCCCGAGGGCTCCGTGACCGTGCAGCCGACGGCGTCGGCGTAAAGACCCATCAGCAGTTCGCTCCTTGCGTGTCCGCCCGCGACATGCAGGGCTTCGACCGCATGGCCGCTTTCCTTCAGCGTCTCCACGATGTGTCTGACGCCGAGCGCGATCGCCACGGCGGTGCGCCAGTACAGCCGGCAAAGGCTGTCGAAGGAAGCGTCGAGCGCCAGGCCGCTGATCACGCCGAGCGCGTGCGGATCGGCGAGCGGCGAGCGATTGCCGTGGAAATCCGGGAGCACATGCAGGCGGCCGGCGAGGTCGGGACCTTCCACGGCGCGCAATTGCACGATCCGCGCGGCTATCTCGCGGTGGCGCGCCGGACTCGGCTCGCCGCCGGCGCCATGCCAGCGAACGACGTGGTCGAGGAGCGCCCCGGTCGCCGACTGGCCGCCCTCGGCGATCCAGAAGCCGGGCAGCGCCGCCCCGTAATAGGGGCCCCAGGCACCGGGGAAGGGGCGGCGCTCCGGCGACATCGCCATGACGCAGCTCGACGTGCCGGCGATCAAGGCGAAATGCCGGTCGAGGCCGGAGGGTTCGGCGGCAATGCCGCCGAGTACGCCGAGCGCGCCGGCATAGGCGTCGATGAGTCCCGAGGCGACACGGCAGACCGGCGAAAGGCCGAGATCGCGCGCCGCCGTTTCGCTCAGCGGACCCAGATCCGCCCCGACCGGGCTCGCACGCTCCGGCAGGCTGCCGCGGTCGAGGAGGTCGGCGACGCGCATGGCAGCGAAGAAATCGCGCCGCCAGCCGCCTTCCTCATGCGCCAGGTAGGTCCATTTGCAGGCAAGCGTGCATTGCGAACG
>JAJFMR010000158.1 GCA_020696915.1 Rhizobiaceae bacterium
TGCCGGCCGCTGCAAGCGTCTCGCCTTCAAATCCCAGCCGGGCCAGGAGTTCGGCCGTTTCCTTTGCAATCGTCATCGTCCTGTTCCTTTGCAGATCCTGCGTGCCGCTCCGGATGCACCGCCATCCTGGTGGGCCGGCCTTTCACTCATGCCGCGATGTGTATCCGAGCCGGTCGTTTTGCAAGGCGCCGAGCGGCGCCCATCGACCTGGCTGGAGTGCGGGAGAGCGTTTCGAAGATCCGGCGCTGATATAGTTGCGGCTATCCCGGCCGGGATGCAGGACCTACCTTCTGTCGGGGCCGAATGCAACGCTCCGTACCGCGCCGCGGCGGCCGTCGATCGCCGGCTCCCCCTGTCAGCCGCCGAGGGCGCGCGAGCCGAACCTGCCGGGCTTCAGACCGAAGCTGACCTCGAGGTCCTCGGCCGCCAGCAGCGGTTTCTGCACGGCAGGCTCGGGTTTCCGATAGGTGGGATCACCAGGCTGCAACTGGGCGCTGACCGGTTCGGCACAGGCCAAATTCGTCTGCGGCCTGGGCACGTTGCGCAGCCGTTCGACGATTGCGGCGAGGTCGACGTCCTCGGCGTCTCCGGCGGTGGGCTCCGTCTCGCTGCGCTTGCCGGTGCCGGGGATGAGCGCCGCCTGCATCTTCTCGAATTTCAGGCGCATGGTGGTGGCGACTCCCTCGCCGAAGGCGATCGCCTCCCGCTGCCCCATCGAGGACAGGAACGACAGCGTCGAAGCGGAAGAATCCGCGATCGCCGAGCGGATGATCGCCTGGTCCTGCTCATTGGCAAGCCGCATCGCGAAGAAAGTCGAGCACTGCGAGAGGATCGTGGGATCGAGCTCGCCCGGCCGTTGCGTCACGACACCGAGGTAGCAGCCGTATTTGCGGCCCTCCTTTGCAATCCGCGAAAGCGCGTGCCGGGTCGGCGCGAAACCGAGCCTGGGATCGGCCGGCATGTAGCGGTGCGCCTCCTCGCACAGCACCAGAAGCCGCAACCGGCCCTCGCTCCATAACGCCAGGTCGAAGGCTAGGCGGGCAAGCACGGAACAGACCGAATTCACGACCTCGGAAGGCATGCCGGCCATCTCGAAACAGGTTACCGGCCGGCCGCCATGCGGGACGCGGAATATGTTTCCGATGGTTTCGTGAATAGTATCCTCGATGAGGCGCGAATTGAACATGAAGCGGTAGCGCGGATCGGCGATAGCCGATTCGATGCGGGTCTTCAGCGATCGCAGCACCGGGCGATCGTTCTTGCTTTCGAGCAGGCCCATCCGCTCGTCGATCTGCTTGAGGAGGTCGGCCATGCGGTAGGGTACCGGGGTGTCGGCGGTCAGCGCGTCCACGCCACGGCGCAGAAACGTCCCCGAGCCGGGGCTGCGATAGATGTTCTTCGCCGCGGGGATGAGATCGCGCAGCACGTCGAGTTCTTCCGGAACGACCTCGCGGCCGCGAAACAGGACCTCAGCGAATTCCTCGAGCCTGAACATCCAGAAGGGCAGGTCGAGTGTGCCCGAATCGACCCTGACGCTGTATTCCGGCAGCGAAGCCGCGAACTCGTTGTGCGGGTCGAGAATGAGAACGCGCAGGTCGGGCCTCGCCTCGATGGCTTTCCTGAGCAGCAGCGACACCGCGGTGGATTTGCCGACCCCGGTCGTGCCGACGATGGCGAAGTGGCGGGCCAGCGTATCGTCGATGGCGATGCGCGCCTCTATCGTTTCGTCCTGCGACAATTGGCCGAGGGTAACGGAGTGACGGCCTGCGAGGTCGTAGACCGCCTGCAGGTCGCGGGTTCTTATCCGGTGTGCGATCGCGCCGATGTGAGGGTAGACGGTGATGCCGCGGTCGAAGACGGGCACGGCTTGCGCGTCGCGGTCACGGACCTCGCCGATCAGCTCGACGCTGACTTCTATGGCGTTCTGCCCACCCGCATGCCAGGCAAGGTCTGCCTTGCCAATGGCATAGACGAGACCGACGGTGCGTACCGCGCCGAGATTGATCGAGATCATCCGGCCGACGGTCCACAGTCCGGTCACGGCACCCTCCGCCGTGTCGGCGAAGGCGGCGATCGTCGCGCGGGCCCCGTCGCATCTTACGACGTGGCCGAGTATCCGCCTGTCGTTCTGTGCCGCGTCGCGGCGCTCCTGCGACGTCGCTTCGCCGCCGGAGGCATTGCCTGCAAACATCGTCCCGTCCCCGTCCCGTCATCGAAGACCTACCGGCCGGGGGTTAACGTCGCGTATGGCGGATTGGCGCAGGCCAGGTAAAGAAAACCTCGACAATTTGCATCGGCAGAGACGGCGGGCAGGAGAAATTCCTTCGGAAACAGCCGATTGACAGCGGCGCCGGTGGCCGACTATTGTCCGCAGCCATGAAGACGGCTCTCATTCTCGTAGGATGGCGCATGGGCAAGGCGGCGTAGCCGCCGGGCGAAAACCCACCCATGCGCAACGGACAGGCTCCCCAGGGGGCCTTTTTTATTGCCCGAAACAGGATTAACCCACGAGCCAGGACGGTCGGCGGACCGACCCCAGGGAAAGCGAAGATGACCAACGGACAGAGTGAACGCCGCGAGATGACCGGCGCGGAAATGGTGGTGCAGGCGCTCAAGGACAATGGCGTCAGGGACGTCTTCGGCTACCCGGGCGGGGCGGTGCTGCCAATCTATGACGAGCTGTTCCAGCAGGACGACGTCCGCCACATTCTGGTGCGGCACGAGCAGGGCGCTGGTCACGCGGCCGAAGGGTATGCCCGCTCGACGGGGAAGCCCGGGGTCATGCTGGTCACTTCCGGCCCCGGCGCCACCAACGCGGTGACGCCGCTGCAGGACGCGCTGATGGATTCGATACCGCTGGTTTGCCTCACCGGGCAGGTGCCGACATCGCTGATCGGCTCGGACGCTTTCCAGGAATGCGACACCGTCGGCATCACGCGTCCCTGCACCAAGCACAACTGGCTGGTGAAGGACGTGAACAAGCTGGCGGCGGTCATCCACGAGGCGTTTCACGTCGCGACGACGGGGCGTCCCGGCCCGGTGGTCGTCGACATTCCGAAGGACGTGCAGTTTGCAAGGGGCGTCTACACGCCGCCGCAGATGGCGCCGCGCACGAGCTACCAGCCCAAGGTGCAGGGCGACCTCGACAAGGTGAAGGCAGCGGTCGAGATGCTCGCCGCGGCGAGGCGGCCGGTGATCTACTCCGGGGGCGGCGTCATCAATTCCGGCCCCGAGGCCAGTCAGCTGCTGCGCGAACTGGTCGAGCTCACCGGGGCGCCGATCACCTCGACCCTGATGGGGCTCGGCGCCTACCCGGCTTCCGGCAAGAACTGGCTCGGAATGCTCGGCATGCACGGCACCTACGAAGCCAACATGGCGATGCACGACTGCGACGTCATGGTGTGCCTCGGCGCCCGTTTCGACGACCGCATCACCGGCAGGATCAGCGCGTTTTCGCCGAACTCGAAAAAGATCCACGTCGACATCGACCCCTCGTCGATCAACAAGAACGTGCGCGCCGACATCGGCATCCCGGGAGATGTCGGGCGGGTGCTGGAAGACATGGTGCGGTTGTGGCGCGCCACGGTGAAGACCGATCGCAAGGCGCTGTGGCCGTGGTGGGAGCAGGTCGCCCGCTGGCGGGCGCGCGACTCCCTCGCCTACCGGATGAACGACGAGGTGATCATGCCGCAATATGCGGTGCAGCGGCTCTTTGCGCTGACGCGCGAACACGACACCTACATCACCACCGAGGTCGGCCAGCACCAGATGTGGGCCGCACAGCATTTCCATTTCGACAGCCCGAACCGCTGGATGACGTCGGGCGGGCTCGGCACCATGGGTTACGGCCTGCCGGCCGCGCTCGGCGTGCAGATCGCGCATCCCGATGCGCTGGTCATCGACATCGCCGGCGACGCCTCGGTGCTGATGACCATGCAGGAAATGAGCTCCGCCGTTCAGCACGACGCGCCGATCAAGATATTCATCCTGAACAACCAGTACATGGGAATGGTCCGCCAGTGGCAGCAGCTGCTGCACGGCAACCGCCTCTCGCATTCGTATACCGAGGCACTTCCGGATTTCGTCAAGCTCGCCGAGGCCTATGGCGGCCATGGCATACGCTGCGAGAAGCCGGGCGATCTCGACGACGCCATTCGCGAGATGATCTCGGTCAGAAAGCCGGTCATCTTCGACTGCCGCGTCGCGGCGCTCGCCAACTGCTTCCCGATGATCCCCTCCGGAAAGGCGCACAACGAGATGCTGCTGCCCGACGAGGCGACCGACGAGGCCGTAGCCAACGCCATCGACGCCAAGGGCAGGGAACTGGTGTGAACAACCACGTTGCAACGCTGCCGGCGGCCCCCGGCCCGCGCCGCGCTCCTCCCGGAAACCCGTCCCGTTTCACCCATCCGTACCCCGGAGGCCAGCCATGAATGCCCAACTGCAGCCGACCGGCTCGGCCTACTTCATCGCCAAGGAGACGGAGCACCCCGAGATCCATACGCTCTCGGTCCTCGTCGACAACGAGCCGGGTGTGCTGGCGCGCGTCATCGGCCTGTTTTCCGGCCGCGGCTACAACATCGAAAGCCTTACGGTTTCCGAGACGGAGCATGAAAAGCATCTGTCGCGTATCACCATCGTGACGCGCGGCACGCCGCATGTGCTCGAGCAGATCAAGCATCAGCTGGAGCGCATCGTGCCGGTGCACCGCGTCGTCGACCTCTCGGTGCGCGCGCTGGAACTGGGGCAGGAGCGGCCTCTCGAGAGGGAGCTGGCGCTGGTCAAGGTGGCCGGAACGGGTGACGCCCGCGTCGAGGCGCTGCGGCTGGCCAGCGCCTTTCGGGCCAACGTCATCGATGCCAATACCGAGCATTTCATCTTCGAACTCACGGGCAAGGTGTCCAAGGTCGAGCAGTTCATCGCCATCATGAAGCCGCTCGGCCTGGTGGAGGTCTGCCGCACCGGCGTTGCCGCGATGAACCGCGGGGCACAAGGAATGTAGGGCGTTCCAGGCCGTGCAAATTCAACCGATGGCCATGCCTGCCGAGACCTTCATCGCCCTCCTCATTTATGCCTTCGTAAGCTCGGTGACGCCGGGCCCCAACAATCTCATGCTGCTGGCGTCGGGCGTGAATTTCGGCTTCCGGCGCACCGTCCCGCACATGCTGGGCATCAGCGCCGGCTTCCTGACCATGCTTCTGGTGGTCGGATTGGGGCTCGGCGCCGTGCTCGATGCCGTTCCCGGACTTCACCTTGCGTTGAAGATCCTGGGCGGCGCATATCTGCTTTACCTGGCCTGGCGCATCGCCATGGCCGGCCAGCCCGGCAAGGCCGGTCATTCGCCGGCGCGGCCGATGACGTTTCTCGAGGCAGCGGCCTTTCAGTTCGTCAATCCCAAGGCCTGGGTCCTGGCGGTCACCGCCATGGCGCTTTACACCAGCCCGGCTTCCCATGTGGGGTCGGTGATGGTTATCGCGGCCTCATTCACCGCCGTGAACCTCCCCAGCGTCTCGGTCTGGGCAGGATTCGGCGTCGCCTTGCGAGGCCTGCTCGCCGACCCCATACGCCTGAGATTCTTCAACATCGTGATGGGGCTGCTGCTCGCGGCGACGCTGTTTCCGATGCTCGGCTGAGCCGCTCTCCAGCCGCCCGGTCGCTTGCCGCCCGGCCGGCCCGGCAGTAGAGTCCGGACATGCCGCACGACCACGATCACCATCATGACAACGAGCTCGATCCGATGGCCGCCAGGGTGCGTGCGCTGGAGACGATCCTTGCCGACAAGGGGCTGATCGATCCGGCGGCGGTCGATGCCATCATCGACACTTACGAGAACAAGGTCGGCCCGCGGAACGGCGCACGCGTCGTGGCGCGGGCATGGGATGATCCGGCCTACGCTTCGCGGCTTGCCGAGAACGCGACGGCAGCGATCGCCGAGATCGGCTTCGGCGGCCGCCAGGGCGAGCACATGCAGGCGGTGTTCAACACGCAAGACACGCACAATCTGGTCGTCTGCACACTGTGCTCCTGTTATCCATGGTCGGTGCTGGGGCTGCCGCCCGTGTGGTACAAGGCGCCGCCCTACCGTTCCAGGGCGGTGATCGATCCGCGCGGCGTGCTCGAGGAATTCGGGCTGGCGCTGCCTGCCTCGACGCGGATCCGGGTGTGGGACTCCACCGCCGAGCTGCGTTATCTCGTCGTGCCGATGCGGCCGGCAGGGACGGCGGGCTGGGGCGAGCAAAGGCTGGCGGCGCTCGTGACTCGAGATGCCATGATCGGCACCGGCCAGCCGCTGCAGCCGGAGCAGGCATGAACGGTCCCCAGGATCTCGGCGGCCAGATGGGCTTCGGTCCGGTCGCGCCGGAACGGAACGAGCCGGTTTTTCACGCGGACTGGGAAAGGCGGGCGCTCGGCGTGACGCTCGCTGCCGGGGCGATGGGACACTGGACGATCGACGAAAGCCGGCACGCGCGCGAAAGCCTGCATCCGGCCGACTACTACGCATCGAGCTATTACGAGATATGGATCAAGGCGCTCGAAGTGCTGCTGCAGCGCCACGGCCTCGTCGCCGCCGAGGAACTGTCGGAGGCAGGGCGACTCGTGAAGGGCACCACGCCGGGCCGGGTGCTCGAGGCGGCCGACGTCCCTCGGGCGCTTGCCAGGGCCTGCAGCCGGCCCGTCCCGGAGGCCGCGCTGTATGGCACCGGCGACCGCGTGCGCACCCGGAATTTCCATCCG
>JAJFMR010000159.1 GCA_020696915.1 Rhizobiaceae bacterium
TCACGCGCTGCGGCTCGAAGAAGCCAAGTGGCTGCTGGAAACGAGCGACGAGGCCGTCGAGGCGATCGCCAATGAAGTCGGCTACGAGGACACGAGCTTCTTCGGGCGCCTGTTCCGCCGCAAGGTCGGTATTACACCGATGCAATACCGCTTGCGCTTCGGGTCGCTGCGCCGGGCGGTCCAAAGGAATGACCAGGGATAATCCGCCAAGCAGGACGTTGGTTTCATTCAGGGTAAATGTCTGCTTCTGGATAATCCCCAAACATGCGGTAGCGCGCGCAAGCCCGAATGGCAGGAACGGATCGATTGAACCCCCTGGCGATACCGCTGTCCAATGGTGCCGAAATCGTCGTCTCGTCTTGTTTCGGGTGGTCGGCCGGTCTATTTGAAGGGCATGTTCCACCCTGCCCCAGGGCGCGAAAGGGCTAGCCAATGAGCGGAATACGCGACTTTATCGACAGTGAGGTGAAGAGCCAGGACGTGGTGGTCTTCATGAAGGGGACCCCGGGCTTTCCGCAGTGCGGTTTCTCGGGCCAGGTCGCCCAGATCCTCGATTATCTCGGCGTCGACTACAAGGGCGTCAACGTGCTCACCTCCAACGATCTTCGCCAGGGCATCAAGGACTACTCGAACTGGCCGACGATTCCGCAGCTTTACGTCAAGGGCGAATTCGTCGGCGGCTGCGATATCGTGCGCGAGATGTTCCAGTCGGGCGAACTGCAGTCCTTCCTGGACCAGAAGGGCGTTTCCGTAAAAGCTGCCTGACCGCCGCCGGATTACCGGCCCCTCTCGAGCCTGCCGCCGCGCGACTGATTCGCTGCCGGCCCGCGGGCACATTCATGTTTCGATCGGACGGTGCCATGGACCAGCAGATTTCGCGCGGCGCCGCCGCTGCACAGTCCCTGCCGCGCTGGGAATTCATCGCGCTCTGCGCAGCGCTCATGGCGCTGAACGCGCTCGCCATCGACATCATGCTGCCGGCCCTGCAGCAGATCGGCGCCGGCCTCGGGGTCGAGGACGAAAACGCCAGGCAATACGTCATCACCGCCTATTTCGCCGGCATGGCATTCGCGCTGCTGCCCTATGGCCCGGCCTCCGACACCTTCGGCCGGAGGCCGCCGCTGCTGTTCGGGCTTGCGATCTACGTGGCGGCGGCGGCAGCCGCGGCCTTTGCGCCGAACTTCACGGTGCTGCTGGCGCTCCGCTTCATCCAGGGCATCGGCGCCGCCTCGACCCGGGTCATTGCCATCTCCATCGTCCGGGACCGCTTCGGCGGCCGACGGATGGCCGAGATCATGTCGCTGATCTTCATGGTCTTCATGATCATCCCTGTCGTCGCGCCGGGGCTCGGCCAGCTGGTCATGCTGCTCGGCACCTGGCACATGATCTTCACGTCGATGGCCGGCATCGCGCTCGTCATCGTCTTCTGGGCGTGGTCCAGGCTGCCAGAAACGCTGCATCCGGACGACCGCCGCCCGTTCACCCTGGCCTCGATCCGGGAAGCCTTCGGCATCGTTCTCACCTCCCGCGTCCCGCTCTGGTACACGCTGGCCTCGATGACCGTCTTCGGCGCCCTGTTCGGCTTCATCAACTCGGCGCAGCAGATCTATGTCGGCATATACGGACTGGGCGTCTGGTTCCCGGTGGTGTTCGCCGCGGTCGCCGGGCTGATGGCCGTGTCTTCCTTTCTGAACTCGCGCCTGGTCAACCGCTTCGGCATGCGCCGGCTATCGCATTCAGCCGTGCTCGGCTTCCTGTCGGTCAGCTCGATCTGGCTGGTCTGGTCGATGTTCGGCGAACTGCCGCTCGCCGCCTTCATCGTCCTTTTCGCCGCGGCGATGTTCCAGTTCGGCTGGATCGGATCCAACTTCAACTCGATTTCGATGGAGCCGCTCGGCCACATCGCCGGATCCGCATCAGCCGTCCAGGGTTTCATCCAGACGCTGGGCGGCGGCATCATCGGTGCTGCTCTTGGTCAGATGTTCGATGGCACGACGACGCCGCTGGCCGCCGGCTTTGCCGGCCTCGCGGCAATCGGCCTGGTCATGGTTCTGATTGCCGAAAAGGGCAGGCTGTTCGGCACCGGCATCGATCACCAGGAACCGCTACGCGTCGACCGGCGCTAGGTCGGCCCCCGACCGCAACAGTGCGGTAAAGTCGAACGCCTTCGGATCGAGCAGGTGCGAGGCCCTCACATTGGCGAGCGCCCGGATCATCGTGTCCTTGCGTCCCGGCATGCGCTGCTCGATGTCGGCGAGCATCTCCTTCATGGCGTTGCGCTGCAGCCCTTCCTGGCTGCCGCACAGGTCGCAGGGGATGATGGGAAACCGCATCGCGCCGGCGAAGCGTTCGAGGTCGGCCTCGGAACAGAAGCTGAGCGGCCTCAGTACGAAGACGTCGCCCTCGTCGTTGAGAAGCTTCGGCGGCATCGCCGCCAGCCTTCCGCCATGGAACAGATTGAGGAAGAAGGTTTCCAGAATGTCCTCGCGGTGATGCCCGAGCACCAGAGACGAGCAGCCCTCCTCCCGGGCGATCCTGTAGAGGTGCCCGCGACGAAGCCGCGAACACAGCGAGCAGTAGGTCTGGCCGACAGCGATCTTGTCGGTGACCACCGAATAGGTGTCCTGGTACTCGATGCGGTGCGAGACGCCGTGCCGCGCGAGAAAGTCCGGGAGAACGTCCTTTGGGAAATTCGGCTGGCCCTGGTCGAGATTGCAGGCAAGCAGGTCCACGGCGAGCAGGCCGCGCCATTTGAGATCGAGCAGAATGGAAAGAAGGCCATACGAATCCTTGCCTCCCGAAAGTGCGACCAGCCAGCGTTCGCCGGGGCGCAACATGGCGAAATCCTCGATCGCCTGCCGCGTCAGCCGGAGGAGCCGCTTGCGCAGCTTGTTGAATTCCACCGTCGCCGGCGCCTCCCGAAACATCGAAAAGTCCGCCGCGACGACGTCGGAGGCAAAGTCCGGGCCCAATTTCTGCATACCCATATGTCGTTCTCCCGGGCGGTCGCCGTCAGCGAACGGACCGCCCGCTCACATCGGCATGCGCTGAGCAAGACGCGCTTTGCCGCCGTAGTCTCCTGTTTCGCATCGGAACCGATCAAAAAGCGATTCCACTTTTCGGCCCGATGCTCTTGCTCGCAACCGAATCGATCCGAAAAGATTCCAGTTTGCAGTCCGATGCCGTAACCCGCCCCTAACCGCGCTCGAATAGGGTCGAAGTGTGATGAACAGAGCCTCGTCTCGCCCTAAATATCCGAACAGACCGCGAAGTGAACACCCGGAGCCGGCATTGGCCGAAAAGTCCACCATCTCGATCATCGTTCCGGTGCTGAACGAAGAGCAGTCGGTGCCGATCTTCGTCGACCGCGTCCTCCCGATGCTGGATACGCTCTGCCGGGACCAGCTGTCCGGCGGAACATTCGAGATCATTTTCATCGATGACGGCAGTACCGACGGCACGGCGGGCCGGATATTGCAGGCGGCCCGGAGCAGGGAGGAGATAAAGCTGGTCCGCCTGTCGCGCAATTTCGGGAAGGAGGCGGCCCTGGCAGCCGGGCTGCACTACGCCTCCGGAGGGGCCGTCATCCCCATGGACGTCGACCTTCAGGATCCGCCGGAGGTCGTCCCGAGGATGGTCGCCGAATGGCTGAGAGGGGCCGAGGTGGTGAACGCCATGCGCCGGCGGCGGGACAGCGACACCGCGCTCAAGCGGTGGACCGCGCGGACCTTCTACAGACTTTACAACACGATTGCCGATCTCCCCATCAAGTCGGACGTGGGGGATTTCAGGCTGCTCGACCGTGCCGTGGTCGATACGCTCAATCGGCTCTCGGAAGGCTCGCGCTTCACGAAGGCACTGTATTCCTGGGTCGGCTACCGTAACGTGGACATCGAGTACGACCGCGCCGAGCGGTCGAGCGGTGATACCAAATGGCGCTTCGGCAAGCTCTTCCGCTTTGCCGTCGACGGCTTCATCGCCTCGACGACCATCCCGCTCCGGGTGTGGAGCTATGTCGGCCTTTTCATCGGTCTGGCGGCATTCGTCTATGCCGGCATCGTCATCTTCGGGACGCTGGCCTTCGGCAATGACGTGCCCGGCTACTCGTCCCTGATGGTGGTCATCCTGCTGCTTGGCGGGCTGAACCTGCTCTCGCTGGGCGTCATGGGCGAGTATATCGGCCGCATGGCGCAGGAGGTCCGCAATCGGCCGCTCTTCGTGGTTCGCGATACCCACGGCCTGACCCCGGGTCAGCGCAGTCCGGAGTCCCGCGGAACGCCGGCGCAGATCGTCTGAATGATGGACCTCGCCGCCCGCCTGTCGCGCTCGAAGATGGTACGATTTGGCCTTGTGGGGATCGTCAGCACCATTATCGATGTCGCCGTGTTCGCCGCTGCGGTGGCGCTTGGAACCCCGGCCCTTGCGGCCAATCTCCTCGGCTGGCTGGTGGCCGTCTCCTTCTCCTATTTCGCCAATTCGCGCTGGTCCTTCGAACGCGACCCGGGCCTCGGTGATGCCCGCTCGGCCCTGCGGTTCGTGACGCTCGGCGCACTGATCACGCTCGGCGTATCGAGCGTGGCCCTCGTTTCGCTGGCGCCGCTGATCGGGGTGATTCCTGCCAAGCTTGCAGGCATCGCGATCGCGGCGGTCATCAACTTCATGGCCGCACGCTGGTCCATCGAGAACCGGATCTGAAGGCGCCGCTTTTCGATCCTATTCCTGCCAGGGACCCGCATAGTCCGAGACCAGTTTCGACAGGTCGGGCCGCGGCCGGTCCGGGCCTGGTGCCGAGCAGGAGCCGATATGCACGAAGCCGACGACCCGCTCGCCGGGCGCCAGCCCGAGGACACGGCGGCCTTCCTCCAGATCCGAATACCAGTTGGTGATCCAGTTCGTGCCATAGCCGAGCGCATTGGCGGCAATGACCAGGCTCATGGCCGCCGCGCCGCCCGAGAGGAACATCTCCCATTGCGGGATTTTGGGGTTGTCCCTGGGAGTCGATATGACGCCGACGACCAGCGGCGCCCGCGAAAAGCGTGCAAGTTCCTGGTTGCGGCGCCCTTCAGGCAAAGGGCCTTCGCGCGTCTCGGCCAGATCGGCGAGCAGTCGCCCGACCGCGTGTCGCGTCTCGCCGCGATACAGGATAAAGCGCCAGGGGGCGAGGCGGCCGTGATCCGGCACCCGGCTGGCAATCGTCAGGATCGTTTCGAGTTCCTGGTCGCTGGGAGCCGGTTCGCGCAGATCGGGTATCGGAGCGGAGCTTCGGGTCAACAGGAAATCGATGATGGGCGACGCCATTGATCTTCTTCTCTCATGCTGTGGGGCGGCCGGTGAAGGGAGGTGCAGGACGTCGCCGGCTGGCGCTCGCCGGGCCGGCGGATCGGCCTTGAAATTGCCATCACGCAGGGCTTCAACGCAAGCCATGAACGGAGGGGGATTCCGACTTCTGGCGCTCGTGCTGGGCACGGCGCTGTTCACCGTGCTGCCGGCCCTGGTCAGCGCGCAGGAAGATGGCGGCCTCTCGCGCAGCATCGAGATCCGCCCGTTCTCCAGCTTTGCGCCGTCCGAAAACACCATACCGCTGGCGCTCGGCGATGCCGGCGAGATCACGCTCACGGCCAAGCTGACCGAGGATGGCGAGAACATCGGCCGCGGCCTCATCTGGCGGGTGTTCGGGCAGGCGCCGGGCGCCGACGGCAAGTTGCCGCTGGTCGCATCCGCGCAGGGCGGCATGGCCTCCTTCCAGCTGCAGCCGGGAAGCTATCTCGTCCATGTCGCGTTCGGGCGGGCTGGCGCCACCAAGCGCATCACAATTAGCCGCGAGGCGAGGCGCGAGGATCTGGTGCTCGACGCAGGTGGCCTGAAGCTCGACGCGGTGCTGGCAGGCGGCGTTCGCATCGCGCCCGACAAGCTGCGTTTCTCGATCTACGACGCGAGGACGGAGACGGACGGCGACCGCGCGCTCATCATCCCCGACGTCAGCCCCAATACGGTGGTCAGGCTCAACTCCGGCACCTATCACGTCGTGTCCACCTATGGTTCGGTGAACGCGGTCATCCGCTCCGACATCCGCGTCGAGGCGGGCAAGCTCACGGAAGCGACCGTCGAGCACAAGGCCGCGGAATTGACCATGAAGCTGGTGCGCGAGCCCGGCGGCGAGGCAATTGCCGACACGTCCTGGTCCATTCTCTCCGAATCCGGCGATCCGGTCCGGGAAAGCGTCGGCGCATTCGCCTCCATGGTGCTTGCCGAGGGCGACTACACCATCATCGCCAAGAACCGCGACCGGATCTACCAGCGCGACTTTACGGTGGAAGGTGGCCGCAACCAGGAAGTCGAGGTCGTGGCCGACGAGGCCAGTTCCGTCGATCCCGTCGACGGCGCCGACTGATCCTTGCTCAGCTGATCCCGCTGCGGGCGCGGGGTCGCGTGTCGTTGCGCTCGTGCTCGAAGATGGCGGGCGCGAGCGGCGGCAGGCCGCGAATGATGTCGGCCGCCTTCTCGCCGACCATGATTGTCGGCGCATTGGTGTTGCAGGACGGCACGCGCGGCATGACCGAGGAATCGCAGACCCGCAGGCCCTCGATCCCGTGGACCTTCAGATCGAGGCCGACGACGGCATTTGCGCCCGTTCCCATCCTGCACGTGCCGACCGGATGGTGGTCGGTCTTGGCATTGGCGCAGCCATAGTCGAACAATTCCCTGTCGGTGCTGCACTTG
>JAJFMR010000160.1 GCA_020696915.1 Rhizobiaceae bacterium
TTGAACATCTTCGCCCATTCCTTGCTCGGGAACACGCGCTGCGCGCCGATCTGCTCCTTGAGGTCGGCGAGCGGCACCTGCTGGTAGTATTTTTCCTGCAGGGTCTGCACTGCCTCCTCCGGCTTCTCGACGAGATAGTCGTTGGCCGGAATCCAGGTCTGGATCACCTTCTTCACGATGTCCGGCTTGTTCTCGATGAATGCGTTGTCGGCCGCCCAGCCCGACACGATTGCGGCTTCCGGATAATATTTCGACGCGTCGACCAGCATTTTGGCATTGGGGACCTGGTCGCGGACGGCGATGTTGAAGGGCACCCACAGCGCCACCGCCGGAACCGCGCCGGAGATGAAGGAGGTGACCGCCTCCGACATCCGCTGGTTGAGGATCTCGACGTCCTTGCCCGGCACGATGTCATTGGCGCGGAGCGCAGTGTCGAGAAAGACGTGCGCAGTCGTTCCGACCGTGGTGGAGATCTGCTTGCCCTTCAGGTCCGGCCAATCGGCAATCCCGGCATCCGGGTTGACCCAGAGCTGGGCGGTGGCAAATTCGACGCAGTTGGTCATGAACATCTTGCCTTGGCCGCGCGCCGGAAAATTCGAGATGACGGCACCTGTCGACAGCATGTCGATCGACCCGCCGATCATGGCCTGGAACAATTCCAGCCCCGTCGTGAACTGGGTGAACTCCGGCGTCAGACCGTTCTCCTTCCAAAGACCCATATCGTCGGCCAGCCAAAGCTGGCCGTCGACGGCCAGCGTGTGCAGATAACCGATGCGGACCGCTTCCTGCGCCCGCAGGACCGCCGGCATGCCGAGCGTCCCGAGCGCCACGCCGGCGCCGATCCCCTTTACGAGCGTGCGTCTGTTCAGCCTGCTTCTCATGACTTCCTCCCTGTTGAACGATCTATGAAGCCAGGCGCATGCGCGCCTGCTTTTCCTGGGCCGCATATTCCTGCATCACCAGATCGCGTATCTCGGAGCGCATCTCCGCAAAGTCGGGCGTCTCATGAAGTTCTTCGTGCCTGGGATAGGAGAACGGCACGTCGACGATCTTCCTGATACGGGCGGGACGCGCCGAGATCACGACGACGCGCGAAGCCAGATAGAGCGCCTCGTCGACCGAATGGGTGATCATCACCACGGTCTTGCCCTCGGTCTGCAGGACCTCCAGGAGCAAGTTCTGCATGGCGCTGCGCGTCTGCGCATCCAGCGCGCCGAACGGCTCGTCCATTAGCAGAAACTCCGGCCGCACGGCGTAAGCGCGGGCCAGCGCCACACGCTGGCGCATGCCGCCCGAGAGCGTCTTCGGATAGGCATCGCGGAAGTCTGTGAGCCGCATCAGGGACAGGTACCGCTCCGAGATCCGGCGCCGTTCGGCCGCGTCCGTACGATTGGCCCTGAGCTTCAGGCCGAACTCGATGTTCCCCTGGACCGTCAGCCAGGGAAAGACGCCATATTCCTGGAACATGACGCCGCGCTCCGGACCGGGCCCGGAAATCGGCCTTCCGTCGAGCCGCACCGCGCCGCTCGACGGCGCGACAAAGCCCGCCACCATGTTGAGCATGGTGGTCTTCCCGCATCCCGACGGGCCGACGAGGGCGACGAATTCGCCGTCGCCGACCCCAAAGGATACGTCATCGACCACTTTCAGCGGGCCGCCATTGACATCATATTCCTTTGAAACGGCGTCGAAGGTGATGCGTTCGCGGGGCGCATTCATCCGTTGATCCTTTCCTGCCACGACAGCAGGCGGCGGCTTGCCCGACGCAGCAGGTAATCCATGATCAGCGCGATGACCCCGATCGTTATGATGCCCGCGTAGATCGTGTCGAGCTGGAAGAAGGCGGACGCGTCCTGGATCACTGCGCCGAGGCCCTGCTGCGCGGCGATGAGTTCGGAGGCAACGAGCGTCGCCCAGGCAACTCCGAGCGCCACGCGGAGAGCCGTGAGCACGTGCGGCACGGCCAGCGGAATGACCACTTTCGAGAATATCTCGAGGTCGGTGGCGCCGAGCGTGCGGGCGACCCGCAGATAGATCGGGCTGATCTGGGCAATGCCTTCGTACATCACGATCACGCCGGCGAAGAACGAGGCGTAGAAAAGGATCACGACCTTGGCGGTCTCACCAATGCCGAAATAGACGATCACCAGCGGGATGAGCGCAATCGGCGGCAGCGCCCTGAAGAAATTGATGAGCGGATCGATGAAACGGCGAACCGGCTGGTACCAGCCAAGCAGGAAACCGACCGGGACCGCCGCGAGGATCCCGAGCGCCACGCCGAGCACGACGCGCTGCGTCGACATGTACATGTCCGTCAGGAAGCCGGCCTCGGTGACCAGATTCCACCACGTCGTCATCACCTCCCAGGGTGTCGGCACCAGGGTCGGCTTGACCAGGCCCGACAGGCGAACGGCGTACCAGAGCAGGATGATCGCCAGCCACGGCAGAGCGCCATAGACCACTTTTCGGGCAATACCCGATTTCATCAGCGCGCCCTGTGCGGCTTTCGTTCTCTTCGTGGCGCCGAGGTGGCGGCCGGAGATGGCTGCATCCGACAAATGTCTCCTCCCACGCCGGAATGTTAGCGCTGTCACTTACGCTTGTCAAAAGGCTGCTCGGGCGAGCGAAATGCGGCCCGTTCTCGTCCATGGTTGCGATGCGCTTCGCGTCGCTTGCCGTCGGATGACGAAGGAGGGCTGCACTCGGGGCGTCGCGCCGCCGGCGAAACTCAGTACACGACCACGCTGCGGATGCTCGTTCCGGCGTGCATCAGGTCGAAGCCCATGTTGATCTCGTCGAGCGACAGCGTGTGGGTGATCATCGGGTCGATCTCGATCTTGCCGGCCATGTACCAGTCGACGATCTTCGGCACGTCGGTGCGCCCGCGCGCGCCGCCAAAAGCGGTGCCCTTCCAGGTGCGGCCGGTGACCAGTTGAAAGGGTCGCGTCGAGATCTCCTGGCCGGACCCGGCGACGCCGATGACGATGGACTGGCCCCAGCCGCGGTGGGCACATTCGAGGGCCTGCCGCATCACTTTCACGTTGCCCGTGCAGTCGAACGTGTAGTCGGCGCCGCCGATCTGATCCGCCCCGCGCCTGGTCATGTCGACCAGGTAGGGCACGATGTCGCCGCCGACCTCCTTCGGATTGACGAAATGCGTCATGCCGAAGCGCTCGCCCCACGCCTTCTTGTCGTCGTTGAGATCGACGCCGATGATCATGTCGGCGCCGGCCAGCCGCAGGCCCTGGATGACATTGAGACCGATGCCGCCCAGCCCGAAGACCACGGCCGTGGCGCCCGTCTCCACCTTGGCGGTGTTGATGACGGCGCCGATCCCGGTGGTGACACCGCAGCCGATGTAGCAGATCTTGTCGAACGGCGCTTCCGGATCGACCTTCGCAACGGCGATCTCTGGCAGCACGGTGAAATTCGAGAAGGTCGAGCAGCCCATGTAGTGGTGGATTTTTTCGCCGCCGATAGAGAACCGGCTGCTGCCGTCCGGCATCACGCCCTGCCCTTGCGTCGAACGGATGGCGGTGCACAGATTGGTCTTGCGCGACAGGCAGGAGGGACACTGCCGGCACTCCGGCGTGTAGAGCGGAATGACGTGGTCGCCCTTGACGACAGAGGTGACGCCGGGACCGACATCCACGACCACGCCCGCCCCTTCATGGCCGAGGATCGCCGGAAACAGCCCTTCGGGATCAGCCCCCGAACGGGTGAACTCGTCGGTGTGGCAGATGCCGGTGGCCTTGATCTCGACCAGCACCTCGCCGGACCTGGGGCCATCCAGGTCGACTTCCAGAATCTCCAGCGGCTTTCCTGCGGCGAGGGCGACTGCGGCACGGCTTTTCACTTCGAAATCTCCAGATCGTTCGATGGTGGCTGCCGGGTCGACGCTTGTGCCGCTCCGGCTCCGGGCGCGTTATAGGCGAGCAAGGACTCTCTGGACAGGCATCGAGTGCGGCCGTGTCGTTTTCTTCGCTAGGGCAAACGACCGGCGGGGAGGCTTCAGCTGCCGGCTCCGCCACGCGCGATGAAGGATGGATTGGCGAAATCGGAATCGCCCTGCTGGTTGCGTTTGCCATAGGTGAGCGGCCGCCCGTCCAGCGTGGACGTCATCCCGCCGGCGGCCCGCAGCACCGCGTCCCCGGCCGCGGTGTCCCACTCCATGGTCCGGCCGAAGCGCGGGTAGAGGTCGGCGTCACCGTTGGCGACCAGGCAGAATTTCAGCGAGGAGCCGACCGAAACGATCTCGGCCGCCGCGAAGCCGCGAATGAAGCTGTCCGTTTCGGGCGTGCGGTGCGAGCGGCTGGCGACGATCGTCGGCGGGTCGACGAAATCGCGCACCTTCATCCCCCGGCGTCCGGCGATTCGGTCATCATCGTCCAGCGCGACCGCTTCGGCCCTGCCCGGCCGGCCTGAAAAGAGCCGGCGGCTGTACGGCGCGAAGACGACCCCGATTTCCGGGCGGCCGTCCCGCACCAGCCCGACGTTGACGGTGAAATCGCCGTTGCGGCCGACGAACTCCTTCGTGCCGTCGAGCGGGTCGACCAGGAAGAACACCTTGCCGAGTTCGGCCGGCAGCACGCCGCCCGAGACTTCTTCCTCCGCCACGCACGGAATTTGGGGAAAGGCCGAGCGCAGTCCGGCCAGGATGATCGCCTCGCTGGCCCGGTCCGCCGCGGTTACCGGGGATGCATCCGCCTTGCGCTCGACGGCGAAGCCGGCGTGGAAAGCTTCCATCACCTTCCGCCCGGCCGCCAGCGCCAGCCCTTCGAGAACCGTCAGGATCTCGTCCTGTGCCGGCGCCTCTGTCATGATCCTGGGCGGCCGAAGCGGATCGGACCGTCCGATGCCTTTGCGCTCAGCTTCTGCCGGGCAGCAGCGACCAGACTGCCGGAACGAGCGCGGCGCCAAGCCCCACCTTGATCAGGTCCGGCACGATGAACGGCAGGACGCCGAACTGGAACGACGCTTCCGCGCCGATCAGCACGGCGAGCCAGGCGAAACCCATCGCCATCATGACGATTTCGGCGACCAGCATGGCGCAAAGCAGGCTGATGGGATTGCGGTCGAAGCCGCGGTCGGCGGCCCAGCCGACGATCGCCGCCATAGCCACGAAGCCCGCCAGGTAACCGCCGGTCGAGCCCATCATGTAAAGCAGGCCGATGCCCTTTTCCGGGGTCGACTGGAAGACCGGAAGGCCGGCCGCACCCTCGATCATGTAAAGGACGAGCGTCGCAACGCCGAGGCGAAGCCCGAAGCCGGCGCCGATCAGGAGCACCACGAGGCTCTGGAGCGACATGTCCACCGGGCCGAGAACCACCTTGGTCTTCGCGGAAACCGCCAGCAGGAGCGTGCCGAGCACGGCCAGCGCGATCTGCGCCGCAAGCCGCGTCGCGCCTCTTTCGGGAAGCGCCAGGGCGACGAGCGGGCGAGCGGTAAGCACTGTTGCCATTCTGGTTCCCCAATCGGTTTTAGAGGGTGGATCCCCAGATTTGCGTATATTGGCTTCCGTGCTAAGCGGCAAACGCTTTTGCACGGGTCCGCCGCGGCGAGATACGAGGTTCGGGATGTCGCTGGAATTCGATACCGATTTCGCCCCTTCCCACGGCGAAGCGGTACCAGTCTCCGCCGGTGTCGCCCGCCTGACGGCGAGAAACCCCGGACCGTTCACATTCCACGGCACCAATACCTATCTGGTCGGACACGATTCGCTGGCCGTCATCGATCCGGGCCCCGACGACAGGGAGCATCTCGAGGCGCTTCTCAGGGCCATCGGCGGCCGCCAGGTCAGCCATATCCTGGTGAGTCACACGCACCGCGATCATTCGCCGCTTGCCGCCCGGCTGGCCGAGGCGACCGGCGCCATCGTTGCAGCCGAAGGTCCGCACCGGCCGGCAAGGCCGCTGCGAACAGGCGAGGCCAGCCCGCTGGACGCGGCCGGCGACAGGGACTTCAGGCCGGATCTGGTGCTCTCCGACGGCGCCGTGATCGAAGGCGACGGCTGGGTGCTGAGCACGGTGCTCACTCCCGGACATGCCGCAAACCACGCCGCCTTTGCCCTCGAGGGCACCGGAATCCTGTTCTCCGCCGACCATGTCATGGCCTGGTCCACGTCGATCGTCGCGCCGCCCGACGGCGCCATGGCCGACTACATGGCTTCGCTCGACCGTCTCATCGAGCGCGACGACAGGCTGCTTCTGCCCGGCCACGGCGGGCCGGTGAGGAGGCCGAGGACATTCATGCGGGGGCTGAAGAGCCACCGCAGGATGCGCGAACGGGCAATTCTCGGGCGGCTCGCAAAAGGCGACCGCTCGATCCCCGAAATGGTCGCCGCCATCTATCGCGACCTCGACCCGAGGCTGCATGGGGCCGCCGCACTGTCGGTGCTGGCGCATCTCGAGGACCTGGCGGCGCGAGGCCTGGTAGAGACGGACGGTGAGCCGGCGATCTCGGGCATCTTCCTTGCGGTCTGAGACCGGAAGGCTTGCTGCCGGGGCCCGGCCGCCTACCTCGCCGGGATGATCATGCGTGCCAGCGTTCCGTCTTTCATCCAGAACTGATGCACCAGGGCCGCTGCCGCATGCACAGCGATCGTGACGATAAAGACCGGCTTTGCCATTTCATGGATCTCGCCGAAGTCTTCCGACACGTAATAGACCAGCAGGCCCGTTGCCGGAACCGCAAAGAGCAGGAAATAGAAGAGGACA
>JAJFMR010000161.1 GCA_020696915.1 Rhizobiaceae bacterium
CCATTCGCGCCGCTTCAATCTCCAGAATCGTCTCGTCGCGGGCTTTCGTCGAGAAGGCGGGGATCGGCGATGTTGTCGAAGCCGCCGAGCGGGAGGGCGCTGGCTTCATGTGGCTGGAGGACATCCGGCCAGGCGTCACGGTGGCCGAAAAGGTCTTCGCCGCACTGCTGTGGCGCCGGCCCATCGAGCCCGCCAGCGCCGCCCAGCCGGCCGTGATCCTCTTCACGTCCGGTTCGGAAGGCACCCCGAAAGGCGTCGTGCTGTCGAGCCGGAACCTGCTTGCCAATGCCTTCCAGGTCGAAGCCAGGATCACGCTCTCGCCGGCCGACAAGCTCCTCAACGTGCTGCCGGTATTCCATTCGTTCGGCCTTACGGGAGGCACCATCCTGCCCCTGTTGACCGGCGTCAGGGTGTTCCTCTACCCGTCACCGCTGCACTACAAGATCATCCCGGAGGTTGCCCGGAAGATCAGGCCGACCATCATGTTCGGGACCGACACGTTCCTGGCGGCTTACGCGCGCACCGCAGAGAGCGGCGATTTTTCCTCCCTGCGCTTCGCCGTCGCAGGCGCGGAGCCGGTCAGGTCCGAGACGCGCCGCGTCTGGCGGGAGCGTTTCGGCGCCGCCATCATCGAGGGGTACGGCCTGACCGAGGCGGCGCCTGTGGTGGCCGTCAACACGGCTTCGCACGGCCGCGAAGGCACGGTCGGGCGGCCGCTGCCCGGCATGCGCTTCCGGCTCGAGCCGGTCGAAGGGATATCGGAGGGCGGCCGCCTCTGGCTTTCAGGGCCCAACCTGATGCTCGGCTACATGACTGCCGACCGGCCAGGCCAGCTGCAAAAGCTGGATGGCGAATGGCACGACAGCGGCGACATCGTTTCCGTCGAGCGGGACGGCTTTCTGTCGATCCGCGGCCGCGCGAAACGCTTCGCCAAGATCGCCGGCGAGATGGTGTCGCTCGGCGCGGTCGAGATGCTGGTGCAGGCGCTGTGGCCCGAAGAGCGGCATGCAGCAGTTGCCGTCCCGGACAAACGGCGGGGCGAAAGGATCGTGCTCGTCACCACGGCCGCCAATGCCGACTCAGAAGCGCTGCGAAGCCATGGCAGGAAAGCCGGTGCCGCCGAGTTGATGGTGCCGAACGACATCGTCAAGGTATCGGCGATGCCTCTGCTCGGCTCCGGCAAGACCGACTACCCGTCGGCCAGGCGGCTGGCGCTGGAGCGCCTCGGACTGGAGCAGGCAGCATGAGCGACGGCGATATGCTGATACCCTAAGCTGCAGGTGGGGTACGGACGTCCGTCTCCTCCAGGCGTGCCCGCCTGGCATAGGCGCGGGCCGACAGCGGCAGGAAGACCAGATAGGCGAGCACGGCCGCCGACAGCGTCTCCCAGGGATATGAAAAGAGCAGAAGCACCAGAAGCACCACACCGAGCAGCGTCGGCAGCACACGGTCACCCGGCAGCCTGATCTTCTTGCCCGAATATACCGGCAGGCGACTGACCATAAGGAAGGCCACGACGATGGCAAAGGCGGCGGCGACGAAGGCGAGCGGCCGGGTGGCCGACAGCACTCCGGCAAAGATCAGGTAGACGGGCAAAAGCACGACCACGGCGCCCGCCGGCGCCGGCACGCCGACGAAGTACTCGCCCTGCCAGGCGGCACGGTCAGGATCGTCGTCGAGCACGTTGAAGCGGGCGAGCCGCATGCCGCACGCAATCGCAAACAGCAACGCCGCGATCCAGCCGGGCGATCCGGCGCGGTCGAGCAGGTAGGCGTAGAGCACGAGGGCCGGCGCCACCCCGAAATTGACGATATCGGCAAGGGAATCCATCTGGGCGCCGAACCGGGAGGTTGCCTTCAGCATACGGGCCAGGCGGCCGTCGACGCCGTCGAGGAAGGCCGCCACCAGCACCATGATGACGGCCGTTTCGAACCGGCCCTCGAAAGCGAGCCGGATGCCCGACAGCCCGGCGCATATGGCGAGCACGGTGACGAGGTTGGGCAGCACCATGCGCAGCGGAATTTCGCCGATGCGCGGACCGCCGCGGCCGTGCGGCTCGAAAGGCTGAAAGAGCTTTTTCAGGCGATCCTCACGAGGGGCGTTGCCGGATCGCCGTCGAAGGCGGCAAGCACGGTCTCTCCTGCAACCGCGGTCTGACCCACGGCAACGCGCAATGCCGCATTCCGAGGCAGGAATACATCGACCCGCGAGCCGAAGCGGATGATGCCGAAACGCTCGCCAACCGCGATATTTCCGCCGGCCTCGGTCCAGCACACGATACGCCGCGCGACCAGCCCGGCGATCTGGATGACGGCGACGATGCCGTTCGGGCTTTCGATGACGAGCCCGTTGCGCTCGTTCTCGTCGCTGGCCTTGTCGAGCTCGGCGTTGAGAAACCGGCCTGGCCGGTGCTCGATCCTGGCGATCCTGCCCCGCACCGGCGACCGGTTCACATGACAGGAGAAAACGTTCATGAAGACGGAGACGCGCGTCATCTCGCCGCCGCCGATTCCGAGTTCGCGCGGCGGGATCGCCGGGCCTACCGCGGAGACCACCCCGTCCGCCGGACTGACGACGAGCCGATCATCGAGCGGCGTCACCCGCACGGGATCGCGGAAGAAGTACGCGCACCAGCCGGTCAGGATGAGGCCGATCCAGAACAGGCTGGTCGAGAAGAAACCGAGAACGAGTGTCGCGATCGCGAAGCCTGCAATGAAGGGATAGCCTTCCTTGTGGATCGGAACGAATGCATTCTTCAAAGTTGCGACAAGGTCCACGGCCTGAATTGCTCTCGTTGGACAAGCAGCCTGCTTACCGGAATCGTCTCGCCGCCGCAACGCGCCGCCCGTTCAATCACCGTTCAATCATGGGCGGACCGCGAGGCCGACAGCCAGCGATGGGGCCCGACCGATGCGCGCATTATTCGCCAGACGCTACCTCTTGCGTCCTGCGTCGCACAAGCACGCCCAGGTCGTCACCCTCTCGCGCCAGACGCAGGCGTTCCTCGGCCTCGGAGGCTTCGCGCTGGCGTGCCCACATCGAGGCATAGAGGCCTTCGGCGCGCAGCAGGTCCGCATGAGTACCCCGTTCCACGATGCGGCCGTCGGAAAGCACGATGATCTCGTCCGCCGCAATGACCGTCGACAGGCGGTGAGCGATCACGATCGTGGTGCGGCCCTTGCTGACCAGATCGAGCGCCGCCTGGATCTCCTGCTCGGTGTGTGAATCGAGCGCCGAGGTCGCCTCGTCCAGGATGAGCACGGGCGGGGCCTTGAGTATGGTGCGGGCGATCGCCACCCGCTGCTTCTCGCCGCCGGAGAGTTTCAGGCCCCGTTCGCCGACCATGGCCTGATAGCCGTCCGGAAGGCGGTCGATGAAGGCGCCGATCTGCGCCAGCTCGGCTGCGGTGCGCACGTCCTCCTCGGTGGCGCTCGTGCGGCCGTAGCGGATGTTGTAGGCGATGGTGTCGTTGAACAGAACCGTGTCCTGCGGGACCATGCCGATCGCCGCACGCAGGCTTTCCTGGGTCACGTCCCTGATATCCTGCCCGTCGATCAGGATCGATCCCGACTGGATGTCGAAGAAGCGGAAAAGCAGCCGTGAAATCGTCGACTTGCCGGCCCCTGACGGACCGACGATGGCGACCGTCCTGCCCGCCGGCACCTCGAAACTGACGCCCTTGAGAATGCGGCGGGCCGGATCATAGGAAAACGCGACGTCCCGGAACTCGACCCGCCCGGAGGTGATCGCAAGCGGCTTCGCCCCCGGCCTGTCGACGATCTCCGCGGGCACGTCGAGCAGGTCGAACATGTTTTCGATGTCGGTCAGGCCCTGGCGGATTTCGCGATAGATCATGCCTATGAAATTGAGCGGCTGCCCAAGCTGCATCAACAGCGCGTTGACAAAGACGAAATCGCCGATCGTCTGGGTCCCTGCCATCACTTCGAGTGCCGAAAGCCACATCACTGCGGTCATGCCGACGCCGAAGATGACGCCCTGGCCGAAGTTCAGCCAGCCGAGCGAGACCCAGGTCATCGTGGCGGCGTTCTCGTAACGGGCCATCGACCTGTCGAAGCGGGCCGCTTCCATGGCTTCGTTGCCGAAATACTTCACCGTCTCGTAGTTCAGGAGCGAATCGATCGCCTTCGTGTTGGCGTCCGTATCGGAGGCGTTCATCTCGCGCCGTATGGTGATCCGCCAGTCGCTCGCCCACACGGTGAACCAGACGTAGAGGCAGACCGTCGCGGTGATCACGGCGACGTAAAGCCAGCCATAGGCGAAAGCGAAGATCGCCGCCGTGAAGGCGAATTCGAGAATGGTCGGCGCAGTGGCGAGCATCGTGAAGCGCACGATGGTCTCTATGCCCTTCGTGCCCCGCTCGATGATCCGCGACAGGCCGCCGGTGCGGCGCTCGAGATGGAAACGCAGCGACAGCCGATGCATGTGCACGAAAGTGCGGAAGGCGAGCTGGCGCACGGCATGCTGGCCGACGCGCGCAAACAGCGAGTCGCGAAGCTGGTTGAAGCCGAGCTGCACCACGCGGACCACATTGTAGGCGACGACCAGCATCACCGGCGCGAGCAGGAAATCGGGCAGAGGCGGAACTGCGGACGAGTTGCCCGCCAGTGCGTCGGTCGCCCATTTGAAGAAATAGGGAACCAGGAGCAGGACGAGCTTGGCCACCACCAGAAGGACCGTGGCTCCAACCACTCGCGCCTTCAGGTCGGAGCGGTCAGCTGGCCACATATATGGCCAAAGATTGTAGAGGGTTCTGAGCGTCGAGCCGGAGTCGCCCGAGACGGTCTTTACAGCCATGTCAGGCGCCGCCCCGCTTTTCGTCGGCAGCCGGGCAGCAGGAACGGGCCAGTCCCTGCATCGAGGCTGCGAGTGCGGAAAGCGCCGCCGCATCCAGCGCATAGCGCGAGCGCTGCCGGTCGGGAGCGAATTTCACGAGCCCTGCCTCCACCAGAACCTTGAGATGCTGGGATACCGTCGACTGGGCAAGCTCGAACTCCTCTACCACCTCGCGGCAGCAACACGAGGACCGGCCGGCCAGATGCTGGAGAATGCGGATGCGAGCGGGGTGCGACAAGGCGGCAAGACGGATGGCGAGGGCCTGCGGATCAGCTGCGGCGCTGCAAGGGTCCAGGATTCGATTGTTCATCGTTTATCGACGATAGACGATGAAAGCGTCCGCCGCAAGCTTTTGCACCCGGCGACCACCAAGCCTATTGCTGCGCGGCCCTGCGGGCGTGCTCCGGCAGAGTCGTGGCCTGGCCGCCCATCCCGCTCATGTCGGCAGCTTCCCCCTCCTTCGACCTGTCCGGAACCTTGAACACCTGGCCCGGCCAAATGCGGTCCGGATCCCGGATCTGCGCCTGGTTGGCGAGATAAATGGTCGAGTAGCGGGTGCCGCGCCCATAGACCCGTCGCGATATGCGCCATAGCGAATCGCCCCGCCTGATGATCACGGCGCTGTTGACGCTTTGCAGTTTCGGCGCAGTCACTTCCAGCGCGCCGGCGGGCGCCGGAGCATCCGTCGCTGCCGGACTTGCCGCCGCGATGTCGACGCCGGGGGCGGCGGGCATCACTGCCGCTCCCGGGAGTGCGCCGGAATCGCCTGCGGATGCGGTGGGCGGCGCCTCCGCCACAGTCGGGTGCAATGCCGGTTCAAGGGCCCTGTCGGCGGGAGCCCCGGCTGCCGCGGAAAGCCCCATGCTCGGGGTCGACGGTGTTTCGGGGCTCGGCGCCGCCCTTTCCGGGACGTTGCCGGCAGCCGGCGCCTCCGGCAGCGCAGGAGCGGCAAGCGTTGCGGAACTCGGCGCGGCCTTCGCCAACGACTGAGCATCGGCGGCCGGAACCCCGGCTGCCGCAAGAGGCGCGGGCGGATTGGCCGGCGGCGCTTCCCCGGCCGGCTGCGTAGCGGCGGCCGTATCCCCGGCGATGCCGATCTCCGGCGCAGGGGCCACCGCAGCGATGGTCTCGCCCGGCTCGCGCTCGAAAGGCACTGCCGCCCGGGCGACCACGGTTGCGCCGTCGGCGTCGAGCACATCGACACGAATGACGTAATCGCCAACCGGCAGGTCGCGCATCGCCTCCACGAGGAAGCGACCCTGCGGCGATGTCACGGCGTCGCCGAGCAGGATGGAATTGGCATAAACGCGGACGCGGCGGCCCGGTTCTGTCGACCCCGCCACGAAAACCATGCTCCCCTCGATCTCCACCGCTTCGACCATGACGGCCGGGCCGGCGGCCGGCGCCGCTGCCGGTTGAGCAGGCGCCGGCAATGATTGCTGTACGCCGGCCATCGCCGGGGGCACGGCTGCGGCAGCCGGTTCCACCGATGGCGGCACCGAAGCGGCCTCGCCGGTCACCGGCGATGGCGTTGCGGCAGACTGCAGCGACGGCTCTGCCGTCGAGGGTGAACCTTTTCCTTGCTGCTGCCCGGTAGCGGCCGCCGGCGCTTCCGCTGCCGGCGTGTCGGAGGGGGGCGCCTCGGATTGCTGCGTCGCCTCTCCGGCGGGCGGCAGGGCCGTCGAGGCCGGGTTCGCCGCTTCGGGGATGCTGATCAGTTCGGCCGGCTTGCCGGGCTCCTCGACCATGGCCAACACCTCGCCGCCGGCGTTTTCAGGCACCGACACGATCGCCGTCGCCGCCGAGTTCGCGAT
>JAJFMR010000542.1 GCA_020696915.1 Rhizobiaceae bacterium
AGCGATGATGCGCGGCAGGAATCGAGAGAACGCGACCGGCCATGCCGAGCTTCTCGAACCGATAGCGCTTCTCGAAATACGCCATGAAGGAATTGACGCGATCGCTCGACGGGGGCTGGTGCCGGCCGACCGCCACATCATGCTCGCGTTTCGACCGCCATTCGCCGGGCCGCATGACAAATTCACGGCCTGCCCCCATGACACGCAGAATGGATTCGTCGGCATCCCGGTAGAACTCCGAATGCAGCCACTGGATGAACTCGGCGGATGCCGGCTCGGGCAACTGTCCCTGTGCCGCCATCCGGTCGATGGCGGCCTGAAGCCGGACATGGGCGGCGGCTTCGCGCTGGAGATTGCGCAGCTTCTCGTCCTTTGCGAAATCGCCTGCCAGTGCGCGTTCGATGTCACGCGGGCGCGTATCGTGCCCTTCGATGAGGTTGCTGTAATAGGTGTTCATGATGCGCACGAGATCGGCGAGATTGGCAGCCGTGCGCGGATGCAGGCTCTTGCCGAGCGTGGCGGATGCGGCGGATAGCTCCGCGAGGACGTCGGAGATTTCCTCCGGGACCTCTTCCAGGCGCGCCGGTTCGATGCGGCTGGGCGTTTCATCCATGCAGGCTGGCCGATATAAAATTTCTCTAACTAACTCATGATAAATATCTTTTTCGAATCCGCCATCAAAATTGGCCGATCTCCTGGCCGATGTCGACCCCATCTGGAATCGCAAAGAACGACCGCCGCCGGGCTCCGCCGAGCATATGGGCGTTGAAGCCTATGCTGGCTACGCAACCACCGGGCCTGCAGGAAGGTCAGGATTTTTCTCTGGACTCGTCGGCGCTCGTCGGGGATCGCCGCCCGCAGCCGGAAGCGCCGCGAAACGCACCAGCACGGTTCCTTCGGTCACCTGCCGCCCCTCCTCGATGACCATGGCGATCTCGCCCTCATGCGGCGCGGCAATCGAATGCTCCATCTTCATTGCCTCCAGCACGACCAGAGGCTGACCCTTGGCGACCTGGTCGCCCTGGGCGACATGGACCAGCCTGACGAGGCCGGGCATCGGCGCCGCCAGGGCATCGGTGCCGCCGCCGGCTTCCTCCGCTGCCGCCACCGGGTCGGCGACCGCAAAGGCGTGGGCGGCCGCGCCGTCGAACACGGTGACGTGGCCCGGCCAGCGCACGACGCGGCCCGACGCCGCCTGCGCGGCGTCGAAAATCACCTCGGGACCATCGCCGATCCCTACCCGGAAACCGCCGCCGCGCTGCGCCAGGACGCGCGCGACGATCTCCTCGCCGCCGGACCACAGGGCGACCCGGCGCTCGATTCCGTGGAAATGCGCATACCCCTTCAGCCCGTCCCACGGGTCGTCGGGCGCGCTCTGATGTCCGGTTCCGGCAGCGGCCAGCGCCGCCCTCGCAACGATGCGGCTGCCGGGCGTCGGGATCGCCGTGAGCTGCTCCTGCTTGCGCGCGATCAGCCCCGTGTCGAGGTGGCCGGCGGCAAAGTCGCCATCGGCCGCCAGCGCCGCGAGGAAGGCGACGTTGGCCGTCGAGCCGGCAATTTCCGTCTTCTCGAGCGCTTCGACGAGCGCCGCCAGCGCCGCCTTCCGGTCGCCCGCGCTGACCACCAGCTTGGCGATCATCGGGTCGTACCAGGGCGTGATGGTGTCGCCGGCGCGCACGCCGGTTTCGACCCGCATTTCCGCGCCGGTCGGCGCCACCGCGGGAAAGGCAAGGTGATGCAGCGTGCCGATCGCCGGCAGGAACCCCCGCCCCGCATCTTCGGCGTAGATGCGCGCCTCGACCGCATGGCCGTCGATCCTCAACTCCTCCTGGGTCTTCGGCAGCCTTTCGCTGGAAGCGACGCGCAGCTGCCATTCGACGAGATCCACGCCGGTGACCATTTCCGTCACCGGGTGCTCGACCTGCAGGCTGCCATTCGACGAGATCCACGCCGGTGACCATTTCCGTCACCGGGTGCTCGACCTGCAGGCGCGTGTTCATTTCCATGAACCAGAAGCGGTCCGGCCGGAGTCCGGCCGAGGCGTCGACGATGAACTCGATCGTCCCGGCGCCCGAATAGGAAATGGCCCTGGCGGCCTTCACCGCGGCGGCAGTCATCGCCTCGCGCATCGCATCGCTCATGCCGGGCGCCGGGGCTTCCTCGATAACCTTCTGGTGGCGGCGCTGCGCCGAGCAGTCGCGCTCGAAAAGATGCACGGTGCCGCCGAAATGGTCGCCGAACACCTGCACCTCGATGTGCCTGGGCCTTTCGATGAATTTTTCCACCAGCACGCCGTCGTCGCCGAATGCCGACCTGGCCTCGCGCCGGGCGCTTGCCAGCGCCGCCTCGAAGTCGTCCGGGCGATCGACCTTGCGCATGCCCTTGCCGCCGCCGCCCGCCCGCGCCTTCACCAGCACGGGGTAGCCGATCTCCAGCGCCTTGGCGGCAAGCGTCGCGGCATCCTGCGACTTGCCGTGATAGCCGGGGACAACCGGCACGCCGGCCTTCTCCATCAGGCGCTTGGCCGCGTCCTTCAGCCCCATGGCGCGGATGGCGGCCGCCGAGGGGCCGATGAAGACCAGCCCGGCCGCCGCCACCTGGTCGACGAAACCGGGATTCTCCGACAGGAACCCGTAGCCGGGATGGATCGCCTCTGCCCCGGCCGCTCGCGCCGCCGCGACGATCCTGTCGCCGCGCAGATAGCTGTCGGCGGCCGGCGAGGCGCCGATATGGACCGCCTCGTCGGCCATCTCCACATGCATGGCGCGCCGATCGGCGTCGGAGTGGACGGCGACGGTCGCGACGCCGAGGCGCCGGGCCGTGCGGATGACCCGGCAGGCAATCTCGCCGCGATTGGCGATCAGGATCTTGTCGAACATTCTTTTCGCGCCGGCCTCACATCCTGAACACGCCGAACT
>JAJFMR010000162.1 GCA_020696915.1 Rhizobiaceae bacterium
CCCGTCTCGATGGCATCCATGCCGTCGGTTTTCAGCATCGCCAGGTCGATGCCGTCCATGGAGGTGCCGCTCATCAGCCCTATCACGCAGAGCATGTCGTGCCGTTCTTGTGATTCACCTTGGGCGGATGCTAAACGCCCGCGAGCCAAGTGGCCACGGCCACCCGAAATCCGCTGCCGGCCGGCCAGGAAAAAACCTATGTCCGCGTTAAAATCCGATTTCATGCGCGTCATGTCCGAGCGCGGCTTCATACACCAGGTCTCGGACGAGGCCGGGCTCGACCGGCTCTTCGCCACGCAGACGGTAACCGCCTATGTCGGGTATGACGCGACCGCGACCAGTCTGCACATCGGCAACCTGATCACCGCGACGATGCTGTACTGGCTCCAGGCCACCGGCCACCGGCCGATTACGCTGATGGGCGGCGGCACCTCGATGATCGGCGACCCGTCGTTCCGCGACGAGCAGCGGAAGCTGCTGTCGGCCGATGCCATCGCTACCAACATCGAGGGGATCAAGCGCATCTTCGGCCGCATCCTGAGGTACGGCGATGGCCCGACGGATGCGGTCATGGTCAACAACGCCGACTGGCTGCTCGAGCTCAACTATGTCGAGTTCCTGCGTGATGTCGGGCGGCACTTCTCGGTCAATCGAATGCTCTCCTTCGATTCCGTCAGGCTCCGCCTCGAGCGTGAGCAGTCGCTGTCGTTTCTGGAATTCAACTACATGATCCTGCAGGGCTATGATTTCGTGGAGCTGCAGCGGCGGTATGGCTGCCGGCTGCAGATGGGCGGCTCGGACCAGTGGGGCAACATCATCAACGGCATCGATCTCGGTCATCGAATGGGCACGCCGCAGCTTTACGCCCTCACCACGCCGCTGCTCACGACCTCCTCCGGAGCGAAGATGGGAAAGTCCGCAAGCGGCGCGGTCTGGCTGAACGAGGACGCTTTTTCGCCCTACGACTTCTGGCAATACTGGCGCAACACCGAAGACGCCGACGTGGAGCGCTTCCTCAAGCTGTTCACGAGGCTGCCGCTTGGCGACATCGGCAGGCTTGCCGCGCTCGGCGGTTCGGAGATCAACGAGGCCAAGAAGGTGCTGGCGACGGAGACGACCGCGATCGTTCACGGCCGGCGAGCGGCAGAAGAAGCGGCCGAGACGGCGCGCAGGACATTCGAGGAAGGCGCCACCGCCGAGACGCTGCCGACGGTACGGTTGGGCAGGAGGGAGATCGAGGGTGGCATCGGCATCCTGTCGCTTTTCGTGAAGGCGGGCCTTGCCGCCTCCAATGGCGAAGCGCGTCGTCACGTCCAGGGCGGCGCCGTCAGGGTCAACGACCGGCCGGTGAACGACGAACGGAGCCTCATCACGTCGGGCGACCTTTCGCCCGATGGGATAATCAAGCTGTCGCTCGGCAGGAAGAAGCACATCCTGGTCAAGGCTGACTGATCGCGTGCACCAGTCACCGTTTGCGGCCGGTCCCGTCCGCTTCGACGCTCAGCGGTATTCGAAGATCGAGCGGAAGATTCCGGGCGCGATGATGGAGAGCGGATTGATGGACAGCTCCGGCTTTTTTGCATCGCCCGCGAGCCTGAACGTCACGCCGATAAGGCCGCGGTCGCGCCCGTTGCCAAGAAACATGCCGAGCAGGGGAATCTCTCCGAAGATGCGGTTGATGCCATAGGCCGGCATGAACGTGCCGGTCATGTTCATGTTGCCTTGCCCGTCGTAGAGCGTGCCCTGAAATATGAAGCCGAGCAATGGGCCGCGAAGCACGCCATTCGAGATATTCAGGTAGCCGTCGCCCTTGTCGATCTCCGTGAAGCCGCGCTCGAACCTGACCCGCGAAGCGTCGATGTCGCGCTTGACCGCTTCATTGAGGCTCATCTGATCGCCGGGTGGCCTGCTCGAGACCAGCGAGCCGAGCCGCGGCTCGCCAACGACCCAGAAGTGTCGCGCGTCGACGCGTCCCGACATCGGGCCTTCCGCGCCGCCCTTCAGCGAAACGTCTATGGTGCCGCCCTCCATGTGCTCGTAGAGATCGAGAAATCTGAGCAGGCTGCCGGCGTCGGCCGAGCGCATGCGCATGCTGCGGCCGCGGCCTTCCGAGCCATTGCGGATTTCGACCGCCTGGCCGGATGCGGTCGCGGCAGTCACATCGAGCCCTTCCACCCGTCCGGGGGAGCCCCTGTAGTCGAGCCTGACGTTCGAGAGCCGTTCACCGTGGAAGCCGGTCATCGTCTTCACGTCGGCGGTGATCGCAACGCTGCTTCCCTTGCCGCGCCGCTTGCCTCTGTTGGTGCCCGTATCCGAGATGAACAGCTTCACGACCGAGCGTGCGTCGAGAGACGCACCGCTCACGTCGACGGAAAATCCCTTTCCGGTACGTGTCACCGAGACCGCGACATCGTCGCCGCGGTTGAGCTTCACCTTGGTAAACCTTGCCGACGCAATGCTGCCTTCCGACAATGTCATCGAGCCCTCGACGTTGAAGCTCTTCCCGGAAAGACGGAAGTCCGACAGGCGGGACGCGTCGCCAGAGCGGTCCATCACGAAGCTGACATCGGCCGGAATTCCGGGGCCTTTCGTCCATCCGGCCCACGGAAGCCACAGTTCCGCATCGGTCAGGTCGGCTTTCACCCTGCGGCTGCCATCCGAAATGTCGAGCGACACCGCCACCGTACCCTTGACGAGCTCGGAGATGCCGGGCGCAATCGTCTCGCGCGCCTCGTCGTCGAGGAGGAGCCTGACAAGCCGCTGCCGGCCGGCGTCATTCCTGCCAAGCGGCTCGACGGCTTCGATCTCGGCGACGACGCCATTCAGTTTCGCCTTCGCCTTGAGCACCGCCTGGCGCGGCTCGACCGTGATCGAGCCGGCCGCCTCGGTGACCCTCTGACCATCGATCGACTTGGCTATCGAGAGATTCTGGTAGTCGAGGGCCACGAGCCATTCGAGGTCCCTGGCGTCGATACCCTTGTGGAGCGGGATCTCCGCTTTCACGTGGCCCGCAACCTCGCCCGAAAAATCGTCCGCCGACAACCCGATCCGGCGCATCGCATTGATCGGATCGTAGGAGGCGAGTTCGGCAACCCCCGGAGCGTCTCCGACGACGTCGATATCGAGAACGCCGACGACCGGCCGCACATTGGCGTCGGTGATCATCATCCTGCCGTTGCTTGCGGCAACCGTCCGGCCGCTCGGCAGGAAGACTGAACCTGACGACAGCGTGATTTCGACGTCGTTGCCCCGGAAGTCGACGCTGCCGACGGCGTCGCGAACGGGTGGGATCAGGCCGGCCGTGTCGAAGCGCGTCCTGTCGATCACGAAAAAGCCGGAGACTTCCTCCGGCGACATCGGCACGCCATTGCCCATGCGGCCCGGTTCGACGTGGAAGCTGAGCCGGCCTTCCGGAACGCTGCCGCCGAACACATTCTCCATCACCCAGTTTCGTGCGCCGCTCGCCGAGAACCACGGCCACAACGACTTGACCTCGGCAGCCGGCATACCTGCTACGGAGAACTCGGCGGCGATCCCGGGCGCCATGCCTTCGACGAAGCGGACCGACACTTTGCCCAAGGCTTCGCCATTCCCGCTGTTGACGACGATCTCGTCGGCGTTCAGCGTCTGCTCGCCGGCGAGGTAATCGCCGGTCAGGCGAACATAGGTGTGCAGCGCAGGCTCTTGCGAGGTTTCCGGGGCGATCGTCGATTTCGGACTTATCAGGTCGAATCGATAGGCCGGTCGCTCGACTTCCCCGCCGGTCGGCGGTCGCGGGCCAACCGCCCCGTGGAACCCAAACCTGGAACGGCCCACGGCGACATCGAGACGATCGACTTCGAGCTTGTTCGTGCCGCCGACGAGCGTTCCCTGGAAATCGACGTCGCCTTCCAGCATTCCACGGCGGCCAAGATCAAGAGCCGATCCTCTAAGGCTGAGGTCCGCGACCAGTCGCGAGGCGCTTTGAACGTCCCCCTCGGCGCCCGACAGGTCGAACTGGAAGGCACCAATACGGTGCCCCGGGAGGATCGGCCGGCCTGCATCGTGCGGTGCCGCCGGCGCGGCGGCGCTCGCCGCAAAGTGGAGGTTGGTAATACGGCGCCTGGCGTCCCGTCCGGCGGTCGCGTCGATGGTGACAATGCGGCCGTCGCTTTCCACCTCGGCCTCGAGGCGAAGCCGGCCTGCTTCACGTCCGGAAAGTGTAGCGCCGATCAGCCGCAGGCTTTCCAAGCCTCCACGCGGCGGCAGAACGATCTCGACATTCTCGAGAGTGACGTGCTCGGTCGATCCGAGGTCCATGGCATCGAGTGTCGAGTGTACGACCCGAAACACGGCCTTCGTCACGAGGTCGGGATCGAGAAGTCCCTCGGCGTTGCGCATCCCAACCGTCCAGTCGGCATCCCCGCCCTGATCGGCAACGATCCGCGCATTCGACAGTTCGGCGCTCGACAGCCGGACATCGCCGGACAGCAAAGGCAGCAGGCGGATTCCGAAGCGGACGAACTCGGCATCGAGAAGCTTCTCTCCGGGGGCCCGCTGCACACCGAGGTCACGCACCTCCAGCGCCAGCAGGCGGGTCGGGTCGAAGACGAGTCGCGCCGGGCCCGCGAATGCATCCATGCCCGGTCTCGCAAACGCCTGGAAGGCTCGCTCCGCCTCGAGCCGCAGCCTTTCGGAGCCGATCCCCAGCTGGGCCATTGCGACGATGACGGCAATCACCAGCAGCGGGAGGGCGACGGCAACACCAACGATGCCGAGGGCGATGCCGCCGCCGCGGCGCCAGCGGCGGGATCCCGCCTCTGTCGGATCGGGCCCGACGGCAGACGGCAAGGCCGCGAGATCGGCGATCTCGTCCCGTCGAAAGCGTATCTTTTCGTGTCTTGGCGGTTCGTGCTCCAACACGACTTCCGTTTCCAGAGCGAGATGAGGTCGGGCATCGCTGCTGCTGCTGCGAAGCTGAGGGCCGAAGTGTTCTTCTTCTTTCGATGCCTGTCCCGTGGACTGTTTCATCGCGACACTATAGGGGTGCCGCGGTCTTCGAAACGGTTAAGCATGGACCTCGACATGGCGGAACTGTCGCCGGGCGACGCGGCACCCGGGTTCGAACTGCCCGGCGACGGTGCCCGCACTGTCCGGCTGGCTGACTTTGGCGGAAAAATCGTGGTGCTTTTCTTCTATCCGCAAGACGGCACCGAAACCTGCACCGCAGAGGCTGTCGATTTTTCCGGCCTGCTGCCGGCTTTCGCAGCGGCGGGCGCGGTGGTCATCGGCGTGTCACCGGACAGTCCCAAGAAACATGACAAATTCAAGGCGAAGCACGGCCTTGCTCAGATTTTGGCTTCGGACGAGGACGGACAAACGATCCGCGATTACGGCGTCTGGGGCGAGAAGACGCTGTTCGGGCGCAAATACATTGGTGTCGTACGATCGACTTTCCTCGTGGATCAGGCTGGCAGGATCGCCCGGATCTGGCGCGGCGTCCGCGTCAGGGGCCACGCCGCGGAGGTGCTGAAGGCGGTTGAAAAAATCACGCAGTAGAACGTCGCCCTGCAGCCCTGCCATGATTTACCGCCTGATGAGCCGGCAGCCGTGGGGCGCAGAAAAACTGCCGACCTCTATCTTCCTGCAGATGTCTGAAGGGTAGAAGCGGCCGGTTCAGAGGAAGCGCCCTCCTCCGGCGGGCTGACGTCGAGGACGACCAGTTCGTGCGCACGTCCGTCGCGCGACGTCCAGGTCATCGCCTGGCCGCTCGACAGCCCGAGCAATGCGGTGCCGATCGGCGTCAGGATGGAGACCTTGCCGGTCGAAATGTCGGCGTCTCCCGGAAAGACCAGGGTCACCGTTCTATGGTCGCCGGTGTCCGGCTTGAAGGTGACCTGCGAGCCCATCCGCACCACGTTGCCCGGAACGGAGCGGTCGGCGGCGACATGCGCCCGGTCGAGTTCCGACAACAGTTCCTCGGCGGTCTCCGGCAGCCGCTCCAGCGCGGATTCCGCCAAGCTGGAAAGCCTGGCATGGTCCGTCTTTCCGATCGTAATCTTCGGCTTGCGCCGCTTGGTCGGCTGCATACTGCACCTGTGGGTAGCCGAGGCATTGCTGTGGCCTGGCGGTTTCGAACTTGATGGCTGCGGTGGATCGGCGCGGAGGCCGCGGCGTCTTGTCTTTCTGGTGTGGCCGCCCCCCTCGGCTCGGGGCCAGCGAAAGGCCGAGCCGGGGGCTAATCGCCCGCGATCGGACAAACCCGGAAACAGAGCGGAACTCTCGCGGCGGCGAACATGCAGCAATCCTTGTTCGCCTGCGTGGGGAAGTCAAGCAGCCGCGCTCACTCTCGATGCCTCGCATGGTGGCGCTCGGCGCGCGGCATTCCGATTGCTCCACACGTAAAGGCTCGGTCATCCGATATCCTGCCTGCGCTCAACCCTGGTGAAGATCAGGTTCATCCGAACGGGCGCCGCGCTCCGGCTGTTGACGAAACGACCGGCCCATGTCTGGATGACGCCATCTTGCGTGCAGCGCACGTGCAAGCTCTCGCGGAGCAGTCCGATCCCGCCACTCGACGAACGATGAACACCGGGATCGAGCGTTCGGGGAAGGCATCTCGCAGCAAAGCCAGTTTTCTCCCGACGAGG
>JAJFMR010000163.1 GCA_020696915.1 Rhizobiaceae bacterium
CGGGATCTGTGAAAGCGCGGCGGCGCGGGCGCGGTAGAGGTCCTTGTGCATGGTGTCCAGCGTCGGCTGGTCGCCCGTGTAGGAGTGGATGGTCGTCATCATGCCACGTTCGATGCCGACCGCCTCGTGCAGAACCTTGGCGAGCGGCGCCAGGCAGTTGGTCGTGCAGGAGGCGTTCGAGATGATGATGTGCTCGCTCGACAGCTTTTCGTGATTGATGCCGTAGCAGACCGTCAGATCCGCGCCTTCCGCAGGGGCCGAGACGATCACCCGCCTTGCGCCGGCGTCGATATGGGCGGCCGCCTTGTCGCGCGCCGTGAAGATGCCGGTGCATTCCAGCGCGATGTCGACGCCGAGCTCCTTCCAGGGCAGTTGCGACGGGTCCTTGATCGCCGTGACCTTGAACTTTTCGCGGCCGAGGCTGATCGAATCGCCATCGACCACGACCTCGCGCGGGAAGCGGCCATGCACGCTGTCGAAGCGAAGCAGGTGCGCGTTGGTCTCGACCGGGCCGAGATCGTTGACGGCGACCACGTCGATGTCCTGGCGACCGGATTCATAGATGGCGCGCACGATGTTACGGCCGATCCGGCCAAATCCGTTGACGGCGACTCTGACGGTCATTGGTATCTCCCTAGAGACGTGGGCATGAAACGGGCTGATGCGTTCATAGCGGCAGGCGCTTGAAGAATCCAGTCGGGTCGGAGCCAGCGTCTAAATCGATTAAGATTTCGGCGGGGGATTCTATAATAGCCTTAGACGCCGGCAACTGCGGCGCATTAACGCTCAACCACTCGGGCCAAGCTTGAGGCCGGCATCCGCCCCGCAAATTCCAGGCAGCCGCGACTGCCCTGCGAGGTCAGGGATGCGGCCGCGCCGGCTCGCTGTCGGGCAGGGCGCGGGCGTCCTCGCCCTTGGGTACCCCGTTGCGGACGCGGTCCCGGGCAGCGTTCGCCACCGCCGCCGCGGTGATGCCGAAGTGACGGTAGACATCTTCGGCCGGGGCGCTGGCGCCGAATCCCGTCATGCCGACGAAGGCGCCGTCCGAACCGACGAAGCGGTCCCAGCCGAGCCGGATGCCGGCCTCGACGGCGACCCTGACGCCGGCCTGGCCCAGGACCTCTTCCCGGTACGACTTGTCCTGCTCCTCGAACAGCTCGAAGCAGGGCACCGATACGACGCGCGTCGGCGTTCCTTCCGCCTGCAGCATGTCGCGCGCGTCGAGCGCGATCTCCACTTCCGAGCCGCTGGCGAAGATGGATACAAGCGCCGCACCGCCGGTTGCCGGAGCCAGCTCGTAGGCACCTTTCGCCGCAAGGTTCTCTGCCGTGTGGGACGTGCGGACGGCCCGCAAGTTCTGCCGGGTCAGAACCAGGGTGGACGGGGTCCTGGATGACCCCAGCGCCGTCTGCCAGCATTCGGCGGTTTCGATCGAGTCGGCTGGCCGCAGCACGAAATGGTTGGGCATTGCCCGCATTGCGGCGAGATGCTCGACCGGCTGGTGCGTGGGGCCGTCTTCGCCGAGGCCGATGGAATCGTGGGTCATGACGAAGATCGACCTGATACCCATCAGGGAGGCGAGCCGCATGGCCGGCCGCGCATAGTCGGTAAAGCAGAAGAAGGTGCCGCCATAGGGTATCAGCCCGCCATGCAGGGCGATGCCGTTCAGGGCTGCGGCCATGCCGTGCTCGCGAATGCCGTAGTGAACGTAGCGCCCGGAATAGTCCCCCGGCTTCAACGGCTCGGTCTGGCTGGTCCTTGTGTTGTTCGACGGCGTGAGGTCCGCCGAGCCGCCGAGCGTTTCCGGGCAGGCGCCGTTGATGACCTCGAGCGCCATTTCCGACGATTTGCGGGTCGCGACCTTCGGCTTGTCGGCCGCCAGTTTCGCCTTGTAGGCTTCCATCGCGGGTGCGAGGCCGGCCGGCAGGCTGCCCTCGACCCGGCGCGTGAATTCCGCGCGCTGCGGGTCGTCCGCGGCCGCCAGTCGCGCTTCCCAGGCGGTGCGGGCTTCCGCGCCCCGGGCGCCCGCCTGGCGCCAGGCGGCCAGGATGTCGGCGGGGATTTCGAAGGGCGGCCATTGCCAGCCGAGCTTTTGCCGCGCGCCGGCGATCTCGTCCTTGCCGAGCGGCGAGCCGTGCACGGCCTTGGTGCCGGCCTTGGTCGGCGCGCCGAAGCCGATGGTGGTGCGGGCGGCGATCAGGGTCGGCCGGTCCGAGCGGTGCGCCGCCTCGATGGCGGATGCGATCGCCTCCGGGTCGTGGCCGTCTATGCCAATCGTGTTCCAGCCCGATGCCTGGAAGCGCTTCTGCTGGTCGGTCGAGTCGGAGAGAGACACCGCCCCGTCGATCGAAATGCCGTTATTGTCCCAGAACACGATCAGCCTGTTCAGGCGGAGATGGCCGGCGAGCGCGATCGCTTCCTGGCTGATCCCCTCCATCAGGCATCCGTCGCCGGCCAGCACATAGGTCCGATGGTCGACGAGGTCGTCGCCGAAGCTTGCATTCATGAGGCGCTCGGCCAGCGCCATGCCTACCGCATTGGCGAGCCCCTGGCCAAGCGGGCCGGTCGTCGTTTCGATGCCCGAGGCAAAACCGTATTCCGGATGCCCCGCCGTCCGCGATCCGAGCTGGCGGAAGTTTCCGATCTCCTCGAGCGTCATGTCCTCGTAGCCGGTGAGGTAGAGCAGCGAATAGAGCAGCATCGAGCCGTGGCCGGCCGACAGGACGAAGCGGTCGCGATCGGGCCAGTGGGGCCGCGTCGGATCGTAGTCGAGATAGCGGGTGAACAGCACCGTGGCGATGTCGGCGCAGCCCATCGGCAGGCCCGGATGGCCCGAATTGGCCTTCTCCACCGCGTCCATCGACAGGAAGCGGATCGCGTTGGCCATGCGGTCGTGTTCTTGGCGATCGATCATGAGAAGCCCGCAGACGTGGATTTTGGGGATTGCGGGCGCGCCGCCCGGTTCGGGCTGACATAGCAGTTGGCGTCGCCCTGTCAACAAATCGGCGGCCGTCCGTGCGTCCGCGGAGCCCCGGAAGGCCTCCAAAAGCGCGATTTGCGGGGGAAACCGCGCCTGCTTTGTTGACGGGTCTCATACGATGCCTAATGATTCGGTGCTAAATCGTTCTTAAGCTGGGCGATTCGGCGATGGGCGGGGCGATGACGGAAGCCATGACCGCGGAAGCCAATCTGAGAGAGGTGATCGTGCGGCTCGGCCGGGCGATCGAGGCGCTCGAACAGGCGGCTGCCGCCCGGCTCGAGCACGAGCAGGATTATTCGGAAGCCGAGGCCGAAGTGCAGCGGATGAATGCCGATCGGGCACGCCTCGCCCAGGAACTCGACAATTCGGAAGCCCGGGGCGAGCGGCTCGAGGAGGCCAACAAGGAGGTCTCGCGCCGTCTGGTCACGGCCATGGAGACGATCCGCGCGGTCCTCGACAGATGACGGGTTTTCAAAAATGGCACAGGTGACGGTTGCGATCGACGGCAAGCAGTATCGGATGGCCTGCGACGAGGGCCAGGAGGAGCACCTCATCGACCTGGCCGGGCGCCTCGACCGCTATGTTTCGCACCTGAAGGACTCGTTCGGCGAAATCGGCGACCAGCGGCTGACGGTGATGGCCGGCATCATGATCCTGGACGAACTGTCGGAACTGCAGAAGCGGATGAAGGGCATCGAGGGTGAGGTTTCGACGCTGCGCAAGACCAGGGACGATGCGCTGCTCAAGGCCGACAAGAACGATGCCGCGCTGACCGGGGCACTGGGCGGTCTCGCGCAGCGTATGGAAGCGCTTGCCAAGAGGCTGGCGCCGGCCCCGGCACATTCCAGCCCGAACGGCGGCTGAGCACCGGCGGCGAAAAAAGCGCCGGCCCGGCCGGCGCTTTTGCATGGAGATCGCCGGACCCTATGCCGCCGGCTGGGCTTCGATGGTGCGCAGTGCCTGCGCCTGGCGCTTGGCGGCTGCCTTGACGGCGTCCTGCACCTTCTCGAAGGCGCGAACCTCGATCTGGCGCACCCGCTCACGGCTGATGTCGAATTCCGATGACAGTTCTTCCAGGGTCATCGGGTCTTCGGCGAGCCGCCGTGCCTCGAAAATACGCCGCTCGCGGTCGTTGAGCACGTCCAGCGCGCCGGCCAGCATGCCGCGGCGGTTCTCGAGCTCGTCCTGCTCGATCAGCATGGTCTCGGCGCTGTCATGGTCGTCGACCAGCCAGTCCTGCCACTCGCCGGACTCGCCTTCCGACGCCCGGATGGGCGCGTTGAGCGACGCGTCGCCGGAAAGCCGCCGGTTCATCGACACGACTTCTTCCTCCGACACGTTGAGCCGTGTCGCGATCTCGGTGATCTGCTCGGGCTTCAGGTCACCGTCGTCGAGCGCCTGGATCTTGCCCTTGACCTTCCTGAGATTGAAGAACAGCCGCTTCTGATTGGCGGTCGTTCCCATCTTCACCAGGCTCCACGAGCGCAGGATGTACTCCTGGATCGATGCCTTGATCCACCACATCGCGTAGGTTGCCAGCCGGAAGCCGCGCTCCGGCTCGAATTTCTTGACGGCCTGCATCAGCCCGACATTGCCCTCGGAAATGACCTCGCCGATGGGCAGCCCATAGCCGCGATAGCCCATCGCTATCTTGGCGACGAGCCGCAGATGGCTGGTGACCAGCTTGTGGGCGGCGCCGGTGTCCTCATGCTCCTGGTACCGCTTGGCGAGCATGTACTCTTCCTGCGGCTGCAGCATGGGAAAACGGCGGATTTCTTCCAGATAGCGGGACAGCCCGCCTTCCCCGGAAACGATACTTGGTAGTGACTGGGCCATAAAGCGCCCTCCTCTCTCTGGCTGCCCCCTCGGCCGAGGCGGGCATCGCGACGGTCCGCTTGTCAGGCGCTACCGGCAAACCGACTTATATAGGAACAAAACCGGAAAGAACAGCATTTGTTCAACATTAAACAGTCTGTCACGGTCAAGTGAACGACGCCAGTCAGCTTTTCTGACCGGTGGTTCAAAGATTTCGAAAGCTGTCGACCAGGCCGGCCATGTCGGCGGGCACGGGTGCTTCGAAACGCATTTTCTCACCGCTCGACGGATGCCGGAAGGCAAGAAGTTGCGCATGCAGCGCCTGGCGCGGAAAATCCGCCGCCAGGCTGCGGGCCGGCTCCGGCAGGCTGTCGGCCTTGCTGCGGAAGCCCCGGCCGTAATCCGGGTCGCCGACCAGCGGATGCCCGATATGCGCCATGTGGACGCGGATCTGGTGCGTGCGGCCGGTTTCCAGCCGGCATTCGACGAGCGCCGCGACGGGTCCGGCACCGAAGCGCTCGCGCACCGAAAAGTGCGTCACTGCGCGCCTGGCGTCGCCACGCCCCTGCGGCACGACGGCCCGCCTGACGCGGTCCTTCGCGCGCCCGAGCGGCGCGTCGATGGTGCCCGCCTTGCGTTCCGGCGCTCCCCAGACCAGCGCGACATAGGCCCTTTCCAGGGCGCAGGCCACGCCGTGGTCGGCGAACGCCTCGGAGAGCGCCCGATGCGCGCGATCGGTCTTGGCCGCCACCATGACGCCGCTGGTGTCCTTGTCGAGGCGATGGACGATGCCCGGGCGCCTGACGCCGCCGATCCCCGACAGGCTGTCGCCGCAGTGATGGAGGAGCGCGTTCACCAGCGTCCCCGAGGCGTTGCCGGCGCCCGGATGCACCACCAGGCCGGCCGGCTTGTCGATGACGATCAGTTCGGCATCCTCGTAGATGATGTCGAGCGGAATGGCCTCGCCTGCGGGGCCGGCAGGCGCCGGCGCGGGCATCTCGACGGCGATCTCCTCTCCGGCCGCCAGCCTGTGCCTGGCTTCGACGACGGGCGAGCCGCCAACAGTAACCGCGCCCTGGCGGATCAGCGCCTGCACGCGGCTGCGCGAGACGTCGGCGCCGAGGCTCTCGGCGAGCCACTGGTCGAGGCGGCGGCCGGCAGCCTCCGGCCCGGTCGCCAGCACTATCAATCCTCCCGACGCTTTTGTATCAGGGGCGGGCATCAGGGGCATCCGGGTTGAACATGGCCGGTCCGGCATTGGACGACGAAGACAAGCCGCTCGATCCGGCCGTCGAGAAGGTGCGCAGGAAACTCGTGCGCTTCGTCGCCATCAATCTCGGCATCCTGCTCGTCGCCCTTATGGCCGTGGCGGGGGCCATTGTCTACAAATCGGGCGGCGAGGCGCCGGCGATCGGCCTGGACGGCGAGCCTGCCGAGGCTGCCATTCCCCTGCCGGCCGGCGCCCGCATCGTCTCGCAGTCGCTTTCCGGCGACCGCATCGCCATCGACGCCGAGCTTGCCGGCGGCGGCCGCGCCATTTTCCTTTACGACCTCGCCGCCCAGCGCCTCGTCGGCCGTTTCACGATCAGCCCGGAATGATCGCCGGCGGCGGCCCAGCCGCGTCTTTTTTTGCGACTTGCGGCGACCATGAAACCGGACAACTCGTGTGCTACCTGATCCGGACAACTCGTGTGCTACAGCACCGGCACGCCGTTGCTTTTTGAAGGCGGCCATCTTATATCGCGAACTCTTGGTAGCGCGCCCATCGTCTAGCGGTCAGGACGACGCCCTCTCACGGCGTAAACAGGGGTTCGATTCCCCTTGGGCGTACCA
>JAJFMR010000164.1 GCA_020696915.1 Rhizobiaceae bacterium
CAATCCAGCAAAAGCGCGTAGGGGTTGTGCGTCCGGGATTGCGAGAAACAAAAAAGATATATCATTGCCGCGATTTCCGAGGAAAGCGGAAATGCTCCAGGCAAACCGCCGGTGCAGGACGTCGATGCCTCCGTTACGGGGCCTCAGACCCTGGCTTCCCGGGCATGCGCGAACAGGTTGGTGCAGCGCGCCCCCGACCGGCAATAGGCAAACACCGGGCCTGGCAAGCTTTGGAGCGCCGCGGCCTGTTCGGCGACATTCTCGTCGGTGATGCGGCCGCTGATCACCGGGATGTATCGGAATTCGAGACCTGCCGACTCGGCCGCAGCCCTGACCTGTTCGGCCGGCGGTTGTCCGGCCTGCTCGCCGTCCGGCCGGTTGCAGATCACGCTCCGGAATCCGGCGGCCTTGATCGCCGCGACTTCCTCCGGAGCGATCTGTCCCGAAACGGAATAGTCATGTGTGATCTGACGATAGTTCATCGTGCCTCTCTCATGTATCCGTGCCCTTTGCCAGTCCGGCGGGAATTCGGCAACATCGTTCAAGGGATCACTGTCCCAGAATCGCTGCACGGATCGTCCGCACGTTGCTCCGCATCATGTCGATATAGGTGGCGGCCGGCCCATCGGCTCCGGAAAGCGTGTCCGAATAGAGCTCACCGCCGATCTGCAGCCCGGTTTCCGAGGCGATCTGCTCCATCAGCCGCCGGTCCGTCATGTTTTCCACGAAAATGGCCGAGGCGCTTTCGTGCCTGATCTGGTCGATGAGCACGGCGATATCCCGCGCCGAGGGCTCGGAGTCGGTGGAAATGCCCTGCGGCGCCATGAACCTCAAACCGTAGGCCCTCTCGAAATATCCGAAAGCGTCGTGCGAGGTGATGATCGCCCTTCTATCGGTCGGAATCGAGGCGACCGTTTCCCTGATCTCGGCGTCGAGGGCATCGAGCCGATCGCCATAGGCTGCCGCATTGGCCCGGTAGGCATCGCACCCTTGGGGATCCGCGGCGCAGAAAGCCTTTGCCGCATTCTCCACATAAAGACTGGCATTCGCCGCCGACTGGAAGGCGTGCGGATCGGGCTCGCCGGCATGCACATCCGAAGCGTCATGCGCCCCGTCATGGCCCGCCTCGCTGGCCGGGATCGGCTTCACTCCGGCCGAAAGTTCCACGGCGCTTTTGCCTGTCGCGCCGGCATCGGCCAAGCGCTCGAGGAAGCCTTCGAAACCGAGCCCGTTGACCAGCACGAGGTCCGCCCTGGCCAGGGAAGCCGCATCGGCCGGCCGCGGCTGGTAGGCGTGGACGTCGCCGCCGGGCTGGACCAGCGTGGTGACCGAAACCCGATCGCCGCCGACGTTCCTGGCGAAATCTGCGATGATCGAGAAGCTTGCCACCACCTGGAGCGGCTCGGCGAGCGCCGGCCGGGCGGCGACCGCAGACACGGCTGCGATCGCCAGCCCGAAGACGGCCTTCGCTGCGCGCCGGGGCTGCCGCATTCGCGCTTTGCGTGCCGACGGGGTGCTTCCGCAAAACCGGCTCCACCGGCCCGTCAGGTGCCGTGTCGGGATGGGCATCATTCCTCCTGCTGCTCAGGCCGTGCGATGGCGATGCTGGCTCGTTCGCGCGCGCACCAGTCCACGCGAGCCGAAGAGCACCGAAGCGAGGTAGATGGCGCCGGCCGACAAGACGATGGCCGGTCCGGAAGGCAGTGCGGCATGGTACGAAAGGAGCAGCCCGCCGATGCACGAGACGAACCCCGTTGCCACGGCAAGCGCGCACATCGTCTCGATCCGGTGAGCCCAGAAGCGCGCCGCGGCCGCCGGCAATATCATCAGGCCGACCGCCAGCAGCGTTCCCAATGCCTGGAATCCGCTGACCAGGTTGAGCACGACCAGCCCGAGAAAGACGAAGTGAACGGGCGTGCCGAGCCGGCTGACGGAGCGCAGGAACAAGGGGTCGAGGCATTCGGCGATCAGCGCCCGCCAGAAGATGGCGAGCAGCAGCAGCGTCGTAGCACAGATCAGCGCGATCATGGTCAGCGCCGCCGCGTTCAGCGCCAGCACCGTGCCGAAAAGCACATGCATGAGGTCCACGCTGGAGCCCCTGAGCGAGACGATGAGCACGCCCAGCGCCAGCGAAATCAGATAGAAGGCGGCCAGCGAGGCATCTTCCTTCTGTACGGTGAAGCGGGAGACGGCACCGGCGCCGAGCGCCACGACCACACCGGCGACGAGCCCGCCGGCGCTCATCGGCAATACTTCAAGACCGAAAAGCAGATAGCCGGTGGCGACCCCCGGCAGGATCGCGTGGGCCATCGCGTCGCCGGCCAGGCTCATGTGCCGCAGCATCAGGAAAACGCCGACCGGACAGGACGACATCGCCAGCATGAGCGAGCCGGCAAGCGCCCGGCGCATGAAGTCGAATTCGGCGAAAGGCGCGATGAAAAATTCGTACATCGTCAGGCCGGCGGCGAGACGGCCGGCTCGCGACGGCCGGTATCGGCATGGCCGGCCGGCGGATGGCGATGGCCATCGTCATGCCGATGGCCGGGGCCGTCCTGCGGCTCGCACCAGGGCGCATCGTCGTGCCAGGCCTCGTCGAAGCGGCGCGCGCGCCGGAGGTTCTCCGGGCGGAGCACCTCGGCCGTCGGTCCCCAGGCGATCGGTCGCCTGGCCATCAGCAGCGTCTCGGGAAAATGGTCGCGGACCAGGCCGAGATCGTGCACCGCGACAATGACGGTCCGGCCCTCGCCATGCCAGTCTCCGATCAGGGCGATCAGGTCGGCCACTGTCTGGGCGTCGACCGCGTTGAAAGGCTCGTCGAGCAGGATGATGTCGGCGTTTTGAACCAGCACGCGGGCGAACAGCGCCCGCTGCAGCTGGCCACCCGACAACGTATCGACGGGCCGCGTCTCGAAGCCTTCCAGCCCGACGGCCAGGAGCGCGGAGGCAACCGAGGCGCGGTCCTGCCGGGTGGTGCGGCCAAGCAGGCCCCGTTTCGGCCACAGGCCCATCGAGACGAGATCGACGACGCGTGCCGGGAATGACCGGTCGAGTTCGGATTGCTGCGGAAGATAGGCGACGCTCGCCCCCCACTTCCTCGTCACCATGCCGGACATCGGTGCGATCACTCCGATGATGCCCTTCATCAGCGTCGACTTGCCGGAACCGTTGGCGCCGACCAGCGCCGTCAGCGAGCCATGCTTCACCGTGCCGTTCAGGTGATGAACGGCAGGATGGCTGTCATAGCCCAGCGTCAGATCGCGAAAGGTCAGGCACGCTTCGGTCATCGAACTCCGGGGGCGGCAGTCCATCGGGAGCCGGTGCGTTGCTATGTGATGTTATTACATTTGTCAATGTGCCGGCATCGGCTTCACAGCGGCTTCCGACGCCTGTTCTGGGTCTTTCTCGCGTGCTTCCTGAGAGAACCTGCTGCCTGCTCTTGCCTTGTGACGGCCGTCAAACCTATTCAGGAAGCTTCAACCAAGAGGAAGGGACACAGGATATGAGCATCCGCCGAATGGACGTCGGTCCGCGCATGAGCCAGGTCGTCGTGCACAACGACAGGATTTATCTCGCCGGCCTGGTCGGCGAGGGTGAAAGCGTGGCGGCGCAGACCAGCGACATACTGGCCAACGCCGACAGGCTGCTCGCCAGGGCCGGCTCCGACAAGTCGAAGCTACTGCAGGCGGTAATCTGGCTGACCGACATTTCGACTTTCGCCGAGATGAATTCGGCCTGGGAAGCCTGGATCGACAAGACCAACCCGCCGGCGCGGGCAACCGTCGAAGCGAAGCTGGCCTCGCCCGCCCACAAGGTCGAGATCATGATCACCGCCGCGGCGGACTAGCGTCCGCCGGGCGGCGCGGCAGGGCAGCCCCGCCGGCCGCCCTGCCCATGCCGGCCGCGGTAAAAAAACGCCTGCACCCGCCCAAGGATTCGCGCGGGGCTTTCGTCCAAGGCGTAAATGACCGCGATGATGCTGGACGAAAGCGAAGCCTCCGACCTGGAATTGATCGGGCTGGCGCAAAGGGGAGACAGGGCGGCCTTCGGAGCCCTCGTCGAGCGCCATTACGATTTCGTCCACCGCGTCGCGTGGCGCTGGTGTGGCCGCAAGGCAGATGCCGAGGACGTCGCTCAGGAGGTCTGTGCCCGGCTGGGGCGCGCCATCCGCGACTATCGCGGCGGCGCCGGGTTCACGACGTGGCTCTACACGCTGACGCTGAACGCGGTTCGCGACATGCTGCGCAAATCAGCCCGCGAGACCGCCAAGGCGGAGGCGTTTTTTCGCGAGCCGCGCGGCTCCGGCGGCGAGGCCGGGACGGAAGAGCGCACGGAGGCATTGTGGAGTTCGGTCAGGCGGTTGCCCGGCAAGCAGCGTGACGCGGTGCTCCTGGTCTATGGCGAAGGGCTTTCCCATGCCGCCGCAGCCGATGCCATGGGCTGTGCGGAAACGACGGTTTCCTGGCACATCCACGAAGCGAAGAAGCGGCTGAAGCTGATGATGCGCTCGGCCGGGGAAGTGTGAGCATGGTTGACGACACGGAACTGAACAGGCTCGCCGGACTGAAAGCGCCGCTCCCCGGGCAGGCAGCGCGGCGGCGCGCGCTTCAGGCGGCCATGCAGTCCTTCGACGAAAAAGACCGGCGTGTCACCCAAGGAACGTCCGGGGCCGTTCGTCTCACTCGACGGGCACGCAAACTCTGGAGTGAGATCATGCAGAAGAAACTGCTCGCTACGCCGGCACTTGCCGGGTTGATGGCGCTGCCGATCGCCGGCTACGCCGCCTATTATCTGATCGAGGAGTCGCCGTTTGGCTTGCGCTCGGATCGTCCGGCCAGCGCCGAGCCCGCGGAGGAGAAAGAGATCGCCGCTGCGGACCACCGCCGTAACCTTGCCGTGGAGCCAACGCGGATGCCCGTGGCGCAGCCGGCGCCCGAGACCGACAGTGCCGCAACCGCTCCTCTCGCGCGGCGCGAACGAACGGCGGAAGCCCAAATGCCGACGGCGGGCCAGGAGCGGCAGGACATGGGGGCGCTCTCCGCCGACGCGTTTCATGCTCGCCCGCCGATGCCGCAGCTCAAGGAAGGCCTTCCACCAGTCGCGACGGGAATGGCGGAACTTGCAAAGACCGAAGAGAGGTCGGTGATCGGCGTCCTGCCGGCCGACATCATGCCGCCGGCCGACGAAAACCGGGACCGCATCGAGGACTTCAGGACCAGCCCGGTGCGTTCGGTGACGCAGGATCCGGTGTCCACCTTCTCGATCGACGTCGATACGGCCTCCTACTCCTGGGTGCGGCGCTCGCTGAAGGAAGGGCTCCTGCCGCAGGCCGATACGGCGCGCGTCGAGGAGATGATCAACTATTTTCCCTACGACTGGCAGGGGCCCTCGGACGCCACGGTTCCGTTCAACCCGACGGTCACCGTCATGCCGACGCCGTGGAATGAAAAATCGAAGCTCATGCACGTCGCGATCAAAGGCTTCGACATCACGCCCGCCGCGCAGCCGAAAGCCAATCTCGTCTTCCTGCTCGACGTCTCGGGCTCGATGGATTCGCCCGACAAGCTGCCGCTCCTCAAAAGTGCCTTCCGGCTCCTGGTGAGCAAACTCAGTCCCGACGACACGGTGTCGATCGTGACCTATGCCGGCAATGCCGGCACGGTGCTGATGCCCACCAGGGCGGCCGAACGCGAAAAGATACTGGCGGCGATCGACAAGCTCGACCCCGGCGGATCGACGGCGGGGGAGGCCGGGATACGGGAAGCCTACAGGCTCGCCGAGCAGTCCTTCGTGAAGGACGGCGTCAACCGGGTGATGCTTGCGACCGACGGCGATTTCAACGTCGGGCAGACCGACGACGAGGACCTGAAGCGCCTGATCGAGGAAAAGCGTGAGGGCGGCGTCTTCCTGTCGGTGTTCGGCTTTGGCCGCGGCAACCTCAACGATCAGATGATGCAGACGATCGCCCAGAACGGCAATGGCACGGCGGCCTATATCGACACGCTGGCGGAGGCCGAGAAGGTGCTGGTCGGGGATGCCTCGTCGACCCTGTTCCCGATTGCCAAGGACGTAAAGATCCAGGTCGAGTTCAACCCCCGCAGGGTCGCCGAATACCGGCTGATCGGCTACGAGACGAGGGCGCTCGCCCGCGAGGATTTCAACAATGACCGCGTCGATGCGGGCGAAATCGGCTCCGGGCACTCGGTGACGGCGATCTACGAGATCACCCCGACGGGCGCGCCGCAGATGATCGACGATCTCCGTTACGGCGAGGCCACGACCGACAACCCGGCCGGTATCGCCAATGCCGAGGAATATGCTTTCGTAAAAATCCGCTACAAGCTCCCCGACGAGGACGTCTCGAAGCTGATCACCACGCCGGTCACCGAGGCAAACGCCGTTTCGACATTCGATGCAGCCGATGCCGACCGGCGCTTTTCGGTCGCGGTGGCGGCCTTCGGCCAGAAGCTTCGCAATGCCGACCAGACGGCGTCGTTCGGCTATGAACGTATTCTGGAGATTGCGGCGGCGGCGCGGGGAGCGGATCCGTTCGGCTACAGGTCCGAGTTCCTGGGGCTGGTGCGTCTTGCCTTGCGGTTTGCGATCGCAGGCGGAATCTGCGATGCGTCGGCGGCTGGCCCGAGACCGGAGAGACACGGCAATGCGCAGGCGCGTCATTCTCGTCCGCCACGGCGACGATCCGCCGGATGATCGGGTCGTCTCTTTTCTTGTCGCCAACGGCTTCGAGCCGGTCGTTCGCCGGCCCTTCGCGGGCGACCTGCTCGGCGAGCCTGACGGCGAGGTGGCCGGCAGCGTTATTTATGGCGGCAGGTACGCGGTCTACGAGACCGGCCGCTTTCCTTTCCTGAAGGAAGAGTATCGCTGGATCGAAGCCTGCCTGAGGGCGGGAACGCCGTTGCTCGGCATTTGCCAGGG
>JAJFMR010000165.1 GCA_020696915.1 Rhizobiaceae bacterium
ATCGTTGGTGGCGAGATTGTCGAGGGTCTCCGCCGAAAGCACCACGCCCCAGCCGAACGTATCGTCCGCCCGGTTACGCTCGATCACGGTCACCTGGTGACCGGGGTCGCGCAGCTTCATGGAAATGGCGAAATAGAGGCCGGCGGGTCCGCCGCCGAGAACCGCACCCTTCATCCTGGCGATCTCCACATCGCGGCCGCTAGCATGTCACACGGGGGGTATTGCTTCAAGCTTGAACGTTCAACATTGAAATAGCCGCGCCGTGCTCAAGTCCTGGGAAGCCCCAAGGCCCGAAGCACTGGTCGAGGCCGTCGCCGCGCAACGCCAGACTGGCAGACAAAGGGTGCCGACCACCTCCTGCGCACCTGGTGACAATCGATGTTTGACAGTAAGCGAGGCCCGGCGCGCCAATCCGGCACCGGTGATCGCGAAGCGCCGGTCGCTCAGGCGAGGCTATCGATCTCTTCGTCGGAAAGGTTCTGCGGCACGACGGTCACCGGAATCGGGAAAGCCGCGCCCTTGCCGGCGATCGAGGCGACCGCCGGCGGCCAGGACGAGGATGGCGATGTCCTGGTCCTCTTCGATGAGCTTGTGGATTTCTTCCGTAGGCTTGCCTTCCCGGATGACCAGTTCCGGCTCTATGCCGAGCTTTTCCCGCACCTTCACGGCGTAGACGTCGAGCGCCGCGGCGGCCGCCGCATGTGCCTCCTCGCGCATTATCTTCTCGACGCCCAGCCAGTGCTGGAAGTCGCCGGGCTCGATCACGTAAAGGAGGACGAGTGTGCCGCCGACGCTCTGGGCGCGCTTCGATGCATATGCCACCGCCCGCTCGCATTCGGGCGTGTCGTCGATGATCGACAGGAATCGCCGGCGATGGCCGGCTTCCCGCATCAGCCGCCTGGAAACCATGGTCCTGTCCCTGTCCCGCAGCCTGTCTGCAGCGGCAATCTGCCACCGGCCGAGGCACCCGGCAAGCCGGAGCGCCGACCGGCGGTCAACCGCCGAGCAGCCCGACGATCTCGCGGACCACCTTCATCGTCGACTCGGCCCGCACCCCGGCGCGTTCGCCGCCATCGCGCAACACGGAATCGACATAAGCCTGATCAGCCGAGATGCGCCGCATCTCGCCGGCGACCGGCGCCAGTTTTTCAACGGCCAGATCGGCCAGCGCCGGCTTGAACTCCGAAAACTGCCGCCCGCCGAATTCGTCGAGCACGCTCTCCTTGCTGGTCTCTGCCAGGGCGGCGTAGAGCACCACGAGGTTTTCGGCCTCCGGTCGGCCCTTCAGCCCCTCGGCCTCGGAAGGCAGGCCTTCGGGATCGGTCTTGGCCTTGCGGATCTTCCTGGAGATGGTCTCGGCATCGTCGGTCAGGTTGATGCGCGAGAGGTCGGAAGCGTCCGATTTCGACATTTTCTTGGAACCGTCGCGCAACGACATGACGCGCGGGGCCGGGCCCTCGATGAGCGGCTCGGTGAGCGGGAAGAAGCCGTTCACCCTCTCCTCGCCGACCATCATTTCGACGCCTGCGCCGAGTTCGGCGATGCGCTCGGAGTAGTCGTTGTTGAACTTCTGCGCGATGTCGCGTGCGAGCTCGAGATGCTGCTTCTGGTCGTCGCCCACCGGCACGTGCGTGGCCCGGTAGACGAGTATGTCGGCGGCCATCAGGTTGGGGTAGGCAAACAGTCCCACGGACGCGTTTTCGCGATCCTTGCCCGCCTTTTCCTTGAACTGCGTCATGCGGCTCAGCCACCCCATGCGCGCCACGCAATTGAAGATCCAGGCAAGCTCGGCATGCTGGACGACGCGGCTCTGGTTGAAGACGATGTTCTTGCGGGCGTCGATGCCGGCCGCCAGGAATGCCGCGGTCACCTCTCGGGTGGCGCGGAGGAGTTCGGCGGGGTCCTGCCAGACGGTGATGGCGTGCAGGTCGACCACGCAATAGATGCAGTCATGGCTGTCCTGCAGCTGGACGAAACGGCGGATGGCGCCGAGATAATTGCCGAGATGGAGGTTGCCGGTCGGCTGGACGCCCGAGAAGACGAGCGGCTTGAAGCTGGACATCGACTGAAGTTCCCGATGGCTTGTGGAGGGCCGTTTCGCGCGCGGCGAAAGTCGAAGGGCGCTTATGAACGAGAGGGCGCCGGGGAGCAAGGCTCCTGTGGCCCTGCGCAAGTGCGGCTCCGCCACCATTTGGCGGACCGGGCTTTATCCCGGTCGCGGGCCACGATTTTCGAGGGCGCGTCCGGATTCCGCGGAGGCCCTGATGTAGGTGTCGAGCATGCAGCGCGTCAAAGCGTGCGCTCCGGCATTGGCGCTGGATTCTCGATCTCAGGGAATCCTCGCCGCGGTTCAGTCGGCGGGCTCGGCCGGACCACGGCCGTCTCGCCTCAGGCTCCGCCTGATCGTGCCGAGGTCGGCGCCGCGAAGCGCGAGCGCGGCGGCCAGATAAACTGCCATGCCGATCCCCACCATCGCGGCGAGCGCCGCGGCCTGGATGGCGAGGGGTGACGACGGGGCGAGCTGCGGGCCGAGGAAGTCCGTCGCGAAAAGCAGCACCCCGGCCATGATTGCCGAGGCAGCGATCAGTCGCGGGATTCTCAGGAGCAGCCCCCGGTCGCCGCCCCAATGGCCACGCCTCACGAGGATACCGAGCAGCAGGGCGGCATTCGTCCAGCCGGCCACCGCGGAAGCGATCGCAATGGCGGGAGCGCCGAGCCGCGGGAAAAGGAGCAGCGCCGTCGACATGTTGACCAGGACCGAGATGGCCGCGAAATACATCGGCGTCCTCGTATCCTCGCGCGCGAAATAGCCGGGGGTGAAAGCCTTGATCAGCACGAAGGCGGGCAGTCCGGCGCCGAAGATCGCGAGCACCGCCGCGACGGTCGGTGTGCTGTTTCCGGCTGCGAACGCGCCGCGCTCGTACAGTACCCTGACGATAGGCTCGGAGATGACGAGCAGCGCCGCGGCCGCCGGCAGGGTCAGGAAAAGCGTGAACTCCACCGAGCGGTTCTGAAGGCTGGCTGCCTGCGCGAGGTCTCCGGCCTTCAGCGCCCGCGCCAGTTCGGGCAGGAGCACGATCGCCACCGCGATGCCGACCACCCCGAGCGGCAACTGGTAGACGCGGTCGGCATAGGCGAGCGACGAGACGGCGCTGTCCCTGCCGGAAGCGATGGCGGTGCCGACCAGCTGGTTGATCTGCGTGATGCCGCCGGTGATCGCGGCGGGAAGCGCCAGGGCAAGCAGGCGCCTGACGTCGGGCGTGAGACGCGGCCGGCGAAAGCCGACCCGCACTCCGGCATGCCGGACCGCTCCCCATACGATGGCGAGCTGGACCAGTCCCGCGGCGAGCACCCCCCAGGCCAGCGCCCTGCCGATGTCGGCCGGCCCCAGCCCTTCCCGCCAACCCCAGGCCAGCACCGCGATCAGGATTACGTTGAGGAAGACCGGAGCTATCGCGGCGGCGAAATAGCGCCTCAGCGAGTTCAGCATGCCGCTCATCATCGCCGCGAGCGACATGCAGACCAGGTAGGGAAACATGATGGTGGCAAGCGCCACCGTCATGTCCAGCTTCTCCGGCTCGTCGGAGAAGCCGGGCGCCACCGCGTAGCCGATGATCAGCGGCATCGACAGCTCCATCACGAGGGTCAGCGCGAGCAGCGTCGTGAACAGGACGCCGAAGACCTCTTCCGAGAAGCGCCGGGCGCCGTCGATGCCTGCGGCCTCGATCTCCTTGGAGAAGAGCGGAACGAAGGCCGTGTTGAAGGCGCCCTCGGCAAACAGCCGGCGGAAGGTGTTGGGCAGCTGGAAGGCGGCATTGAACGCATCGGCGACCGGTCCGGTGCCGAGTGCGGCGGCCATCAGCATCTCCCGGGTGAATCCGAGGGCGCGGGAGATCAGAGTGCCGGAGGCGACGGTGCCAAACTTCCTGAGAAGGCTCATGCGAGCCGCTTCCCCCCATGGCGGACGCCAATCGTCATCGGCCCGACCCTCATTCGGCCGCCGCACGGCCTTTGGAGGCCTGCTCGGCAGACCCCTCGAGCGTCGCCACCAGCGCGCTGCGGATGGCGTCGAGGCGCGCCTGGCTCTCGATCTTGTGGCCCGTCAGGTCGGTCACATAGAAGGTGTCGATCACCTTCTCGCCGAAGGTGGTGATGTGCGCGGACGCAATGTCGAGCGACAGATCCGAAAGAGTCCCGGTGATTTCCGACAACAGGCCCGGACGATCGAGCCCGGTGACCTCGATCACCGAGAACCGGTTGGACAGCGCGTTGCGGATGTCGGCGGACGGCTCGATGCGGAAGGCTTTCGCGCCACGCTTCGGCCGGGCGCGCTTTTCGATCATCTCGGGCAGCCACACCTTGCCGGAGAGCACGTCCTCGATCAGCCGGCCGACACGCTCGGCGCGCCGCCGCTCGTCCTCGTCGCGGTCGAACTCGCGGCTTATCAGGATGGTGTCGAAGGCGCGGCCGTCGGCGGTGGTGAATATCTGGGCGTCCACGATGTTGCCGCCGGCGGCGGCGCAGGCGCCCGCTATGACCGACAGCAGCCGCGGGTGGTCGGGAGCCAGAACCGTGATCTCGGTCACCGCCTCGAATTCATGAGTCTTGACCATGGTCGCGAGCTTCGCACCGGCGCTGTCGACATCGCGGATGAACCCGGCGTGCCGCAGCTGATCGTCGGGGCCGACGGTGAGCAGGTAATTGTCGTAGTGCAGCCGCACATAGGCGCGCGCCGCCTTTTGCGGCCACCCGGCACGGGTCAGCGCCTCGCTCAGCTCGGCGCGTGCCGCAATGGTCCGTTCGGCCCGCGAAATTTCGGAGAACCCGCCGGTCAGGAGGAGTTCGGTCTCGAAATAGAGCGTACGCAGGAGCTGGCCCTTCCACCCGTTCCAGACGCCCGGACCGACACCGCGGATGTCGCAGACGGTCAGCACGAGGAGCAGCTTCAGCCGTTCGACAGACTGCACCACCGAAGCGAAGTCCTCGATGGTCTTGCGGTCGTTGAGGTCGCGCATCTGCGCGGTCATGGACATGAGCAGATGGTGCTCGACCAGCCATGCCACCGTCTCAGTGTCGGCTGCCGACAGGCCCATATGCGGGCATATGCGCCTGGCGATCCTGGCGCCGGCGATGGAATGGTCTTCGGTCCTGCCCTTGGCGACGTCGTGCAGCAGCACCGCCACGTAAAGCGCCTCGCGATGCTTCTTCAGTCCAGGCAGCAGCGTGTGCGAGAGCGGATGCACCTTCTCGCCATCGCCGCGCTCGATCTCGGAGAGCACGCCGATGCAGCGCAGCAGATGCTCGTCGACGGTATAGTGGTGGTACATCGAGAACTGCATCATGGCGACGATCCTGCCGAAATCGGGGATCAGCCGGCCAAGCAGCCCGGCCTCGTTCATGCGCCGCAGGTTGAGCTCCGGATTGCGGTCCGAGGTGAGGACGTCCATGAAAAGCCGGTTGGCCTCGGCGTCGCGGCGCAGGCTCCTCGTGACCAGATGGAGCGACCTGGTGATGAGCTTGAGGGCGTCGGGATGGAACTCGAGCCCGTGCCGGTCGGCCAGCCAGAACAGTCTCAGCAGATTGACCGGGTCCCTGTCGAAGAGCTGGTCGTCGGCCAGATTGATGCGGTGATTGTCGACGATGAAGTCGCTGGTGCCTGCCAGCTTGCGCCTGCGGCGCGAGAAGGTGAGAAAAATGCGATTGAACCCGGGCACGTGCTTGGCCTGCTCTTCCTCGAGCGCCGCGCAGAAGATGCGGGTGAGGTCGCCCACTCCCTTGGCCACGAGAAAATAGTGCTTCATGAACCGCTCGACGGCCGACAGGCCGGGATGGGCCGTATAGCCGAGCCGCTCGGCGATCTCGCTCTGGATGTCGAAATGCAGCCTTTCCTCGCCCTTGCCGGTCAGGAAATGCATGTGGCAGCGTACCGCCCAGAGAAAGTCCTCGGCCTTGAGGAACTGATTGTACTCGGACCTGGTGAAGACTCCTTTCTCAACCAGCTCTTCGCCCGTCCTCACTCGATAGACGTACTTGCCGATCCAGAACAATGTCTGCAGGTCGCGCAAGCCTCCCTTGCCGTCCTTGACGTTGGGCTCCACCAGGTACCGGCTCTCGCCGGCCTTGGCGTGGCGGGCGTCGCGCTCGGCGAGCTTGGCCTGGGCATATTCCGCGCCGCTGTTCTTCACCACGTCGCGATCGAACCGGACGATAAGGTCCTTGAACAGCGCCTCGTCGGCCGCCACGAAGCGCGCTTCCAGAATAGAGGTGCGGATGGTGACGTCAGAGCGCGACAGGCGCACGCATTCCTCGATGTTGCGGGTGGCGTGGCCGACCTTGAGGCCCATGTCCCAGAGCATGTAGAGAATGTACTCGACGATCCGCTCGCCGGGCGGCGTCTGCTTCGAATGCAGGAGGAACAGAAGGTCTATGTCGGAGCCCGGCGCCAGTGTGCCGCGGCCATAGCCGCCTACCGCCACCACGGCCATGCGCCGCGCCTCGCGCGAGGCGTTGCCGGCGTGACCGAAGGCGAACCCGTAAAGAGCGCGCACGATCTCGTCGACGAGGTGCGACAGCCGGACGGCGCAGGCGGTGCCGCCGCCATCTTCCCTGAGCAGCGTCTCGGCGTGCCGACGGCCGGCGGCGAGCCGATCCTTCAGGAGCCGAAGCGCCTCGGCCCTGACCGCCGGAGCGCCGGCGTCATCGCCCGCCTCCAGGGCGTCGAGATCGGCGCGCAGGGCGGAACCGTCGATCAGCTCTTCCAGTTTGAGGGAGACTCTTGCCATCGCCTGCCGGGAACATCGCGTGCCGCGCCGGCTCTATAGCGCGATTTTCCGGCCATGGGTATGGCAGTCCCCACGGCCTAAGGGGCACCTCTTTTCACGGCATCGCTCCACCCTAATTCAGGTACGGGGGTTGCGTGCCCGACCAGGCGAGAGGCTTCGAAGAGTGTCCGACACGGCAGAGGAAGCAGGCGACCGGCACGAACAGCCGGAACCTGACCT
>JAJFMR010000166.1 GCA_020696915.1 Rhizobiaceae bacterium
CATCGCCGGCGACAGTGTCGGCTTCATCTTCGCGCACGGAGCGGGGAAGGTGCGCGAGGCGGATGCGGCCGTCGGCGGCATTCGCGCGCTCGGCGTGCCAGACACGCCGGAGGCGCTGGCCGCCATCCGCGAGCACTGGAAGACCGGCTATATCGTCAAGATGGAGCCCGGCCCCGCCGCGCCCGGCGTGCTGGAGCCCAACACCTACATAGCCTATCCGCAGCTGGTATTTGCCAATGCCGATGTCGACGAGGAGGTCGTCTACCGGATGGCGAAGGTGCTCTACGAGAGCAAGGATTCCATGAAGCAGGCCTTCCCCCCGTTCGCGGCTTTCAATCCCGCCGAACTGGTCGGCGAAGTACATGGCGGCGAATACCACCCGGGCGCGATCCGCTTCTACAAGGAAGCCGGCATCTGGAAAGAGTAGTCGGGGATGAGCGGCGGGACTCCGGAAAGAGCCGGCCTCCAGGTCCCGGCCGGTCTCTGGAAACCGGCAGCCGCCGGCCTCGCTGCGGCGATCACCCTGGTCGCCGCGGGCTGGGCCCTCAACGTGCCGCGCATGCTCGGCGTTTCCTACTATCCGCAGCAGTTCCTGGCGGTGGTCCTTGCGTTGACGCTGCCGGTCACCTTCCTCATGTGGACGCCCGCGCGGGCGCGACGCGAGGGGCCGCTGCCCTGGTATGATGCGGCGGCCGCGGTGACGGGCTTCGCAGCCTCCGCCTACATCGCCTTCAACTATGCGGCGATCGTCAATCTTGTTTTCCTGCGGCCGGCCGAAGCCTGGGTGCCGGGCGTGGTCGTGCTCGTCCTGCTTTTCGAGGCACTGCGCCGTACGACCGGTTGGGTGCTGGTCATCATCATCGCCGCCTTCATGCTTTACGCGATGTTCGGAGACGTCGTGCCTGGCCGCCTCGCGGGCCGTCCGCAGGACTGGCAGAAACTGGCTGGCTACATGGCCTTCGACGTCAACGGCGTGTTCGGACTGCCGCTCGGCGTCGCCGCCACCATCGTCGTCAGCTTCATATTCTTCGGCGCGCTGCTCGGAGCAACGGGAGGATCGAAATTCTTCACGGATGCCGCGCTCATCTCGATGGGCCGGTTCCGCGGGGGCTCCATGAAGATCGCCGTTGTCGCCTCGGCCCTGTTCGGTTCCATTTCCGGTTCGGCGGTCGCCAATGTCGTGGCCACCGGCGTCGTCACCATCCCGATGATCAAGCGCGACAAATATCCCGCGCACAAGGCAGCAGCGATCGAGGCGGTCGCCTCGACCGGAGGGCAGCTGATGCCGCCGGTCATGGGCGCGGCCGCCTTCCTGATGGCCGAGTTCCTGCAGGTTTCCTATGCCGACGTCGCGCTTGCGGCGCTGGTTCCGGCGCTCCTCTACTACGGTGCGCTGTTCATCCAGGCCGATCTCGAGGCGGCGCGGCTCGGCATCGCCGCGGCCCCTGAGGACGAAATGCCGGCGCGGCGGACCGTGCTCGGCGGACTTCACTTCGTGCTTGCCTTCGTGCTGCTCATCTATGCCCTCTTCGGTATGAACTGGCAGCCGGAGCGCGCCGCCTTCCTGGCCTGCGCGGCGGTCGTGGTGACCGCGCTGATCTTCGGTTATGACGGGGTCAGGGCATCGCTCCGCCGTCTGCTGGCGACCTTCGTGGAGACCGGCGAACAGGTTGTCGAGATCATCATCATCTCGGCTGCGGCCGGCATGGTGATCGGAGTGCTCAACATAACCGGGCTGAGCTTCAACCTCACCTACGCGCTGGTCGACATCGGCGGCGGCAGCGCAATCGTGCTCATGCTGCTGTCGGCGCTCGTCTGCATCGTGCTCGGGATGGGCTTGCCGACGCTCGCCGTCTACGTTCTGCTTGCGTCGCTGGTCGCTCCGGCCCTCGTCGAGGTTGGACTGGATCCGATGGCGGCGCATCTTTTCGTTCTCTATTTCGGCATGATGTCCATGATCACGCCGCCGATCGCGCTGGCCGCATTTGCGGCGGCCAGCATCGCCAGGGCCGATCCGACGATGACTGGTCTCGCCTCGGTCAAGTTCGGCTGGATCGCCTTCATCATCCCGTTCCTGTTCGCATTCTCGCCGAGCCTTATCCTGATCGGCGAGCCGATCGACATCATCCTGGCAATCATCACCGCCGCCTTCGGGGTGTGGCTCGTTTCCTCGGCCCTGGCCGGCTATTTCGTCGACCGCCTGTCACCCTCGATGCGGGCGCTGTTCGCCATCGCCGGCCTCAACGCACTGATTCCGGCGGGGGCCTTCCCGGGAGCGATCTATACCGATGTCGCCGGCGTGATCCTCGGGGCCCTGGCGATGGGCTGGTCGGTCCTTGGGGCTCGCGCGAAACCCACCTCACAGGCTGCCCAATGAACGAGCCCAACAGTCTCGAACGGATGCTGGGCATCCTGGCGGCATTCGACGAAATGCACCTGGAACGGACGCCGGAAGAGCTGATGAGGCGGCTGGGCTACAGCCGGCCGACGCTTTACCGCTATCTGAAGACGCTCAGGGAGGCGGGGCTGATCGTCGGCGTCGGCCAGGCTGCCTATACACTTGGGCCCAAGATCGTCGAGATGGACTTTCTGCTGCGCCGCGCCGATCCGCTGGTACTCGAAGGGCGAGCCCTTCTGGAGGAACTGGCCGGGCGGCATCCCGGCACCGCATTCCTCTCCCGCTGGTACCGCGACCGGGTGCTCTGCGTGACGTCTATCAGTTCGTCCGATGAGGCGTTGTCGAGCTACCCTCGCGGCCGCCCGATGCCGGTCGGGCGAGGCTCGACATCGCATGCGATCATGGCCTTTCTGCCGCGCCGCCAGGCTGTCGCGCTCATCGACAGCAGTCTCGACGTCTACCGCGGTATCGGCCTCGGCGGCCGCGACGCCGTGCTGGCACGGTTCAGGGCGATCCGGCGCGACGGCTATGCGACGGCGCGCGGCGAGGTGACGGCCGGCGTGGTCGGCACCGCCGCTCCGGTCTTCGACGGCGGCAAGGCGCCGATCGCCAGCCTTTGCCTGACGATGGCCGAAGCGCATGCCGACGCTTTCGGGCCGGAACGACTCGGGCGCGAGGTGGCCGCAACGGCCGACAGGCTCAGCGAACGGCTTTCCGCGCGCCGCATTCTGCGGACCGGGGGACAGCCGGATCCCGACAGGCAACGCAAACAGCGAGCAGCAGCGGCATGAAGAAGATCGACATTTTTACGCATATCTGGCCGGAGCCCTTCTTCAAGGCGCTCCTCGAAGTCACCGGGAAAATGCAGGCGATCACGGCCCGCTCAGGCCGGGTCCCCATGATGACTGACCTCGACCGCCGCTTCCGGGTCATGGACATGTTCGGCGCCGACTACTGTCAGGTCCTGTCGCTGGCGTCGCCGCCGCTCGATGCGATCGCCAGCCCGGAGCAGGCGTTGCATCTGTCCAGGGTCGGCTCGGAGGCCATGGCCGAGCTCTGCGACAAACATCCGGACCGGTTTCCCGGCTTCATCGCCACGGCAGTGCTGTCGAACCCACAGCGATGCGTGGAGGAATGCCGGCGCGCCGTCGAGGATCTCGGCGCAGTCGGCGTGCAGATCTTCACCAATGTCAACGGCAAGCCGCTCGACCTCCCGGAATTCGCGCCGTTCTTCGAATACATGGCGAAGGCAGGCAAGCCGGTATGGCTGCATCCCGCACGGTCGGAAAAATTTGCCGACTACCAGACCGAGACGCGCTCCGAATACGAGATCTGGTGGACCTTCGGCTGGCCCTACGAAACCTCGGCGGCTATGGCGCGGATGGTGTTCTCGAAATTCTTCGACCGCTTCCCCGGCCTGAAGGTCATCACGCATCACGCGGGCGGCATGGTTCCCTATTTCGAAGGCCGGGTCGGCCCCGGCTGGGACCAGATGGGCAAGCGCACGACCGATCGCGACCTCTCGGCGGCGATCAGGGAGCTGGAGCGGCCGCATCTCGATTATTTCAGGGAGTTCTTCGCCGACACGGCGTCCTTCGGCTCGCGCAAGGCTATCGAGCATGCGATCGAGTTCTTCGGCAGGGACCGCGTGCTCTTCGCCTCGGATGCCCCGTTCGATCCAGAGGGAGGGCCGATGTACATTCGCGAGACGATCCGCATCATCGACGCCTTCGAGGACGAGGCACTGAAGAAACAGATCTTCCAGGACAATGCAGTGAGGCTGCTCGGCCTCAACCTTTCATGAAGGATCCGGGCATGAACATCGCAGCCAACACACCCGCCGGCCATTTCATCGCCGGCGAATGGATTACCGGGGGCGGCAAGCCCCGCCAGAGTTTCGACCCGGCGACCGGCGAGGCGCTCGGCGGGTGGCTGCCCGGAAGCGCTGAACTGGCCGGCCAGGCGATAGCGGCCGCCCGTTCCGCGTTCGACCGGTCGGCGTGGCCGGCCTCGCCCCGGCAGCGGGCCCAGGCACTGTTCGAATTCGCCGACCGGCTGGAGGCGCGCAAGGATGAGCTCGGCGCCTTGATCGTCGCCGAGAACGGCAAGCTCCAGGCAGAGGCCGCCGGCGAGGTGGCGGGTGCCGTTTCCGAGATCCGCTACTATGCCGGGCTGGCCCGCAACATCACCGGCCGCACGCTGGAAACCGCGCCGGGCAACGTCTCGCTCCTCAACCGCGAACCGGCTGGAGTCGCGGCGATCATCGTGCCCTGGAACGCTCCTGTGACGCTTCTGGTGCGCTCGCTGGCGCCGGCGCTGGCGGCCGGCTGCACCGCGGTGATCAAACCTGCCGAGCAGACGCCGCTGATCCATCGCGCCGTAATCGAATGCCTGGCCGGCTGCCCGTCGCTGCCGGCGGGTGTCGTCAACTCGGTCAACGAGAACGGCTCCGCGGTGGGCGAGGCGCTGGTGGTTTCACCGGATGTCGATGTCGTCAGCTTCACCGGCTCCAGCCGTACCGGCAGGCTGATCATGGCAGCAGCCGCGCCGACCTTGAAGCGACTCTCCCTCGAGCTCGGCGGCAAAGCGCCGGCAATCGTGTTCGATGACGCCGATCTCGAAACGGCAGTGCGGGAACTGACGCGCGGAGCACTGGTGATGGCAGGGCAGATCTGCATCGCTGCGGCACGCTTCCTGGTCCACGAGAAGGTGCTGCCCGAGTTTCGTGAGAAGGCCAAGGCCGCTTTCGCTTCCGTGCGGGTGGGTCCGGGGGCGGACCGGCAGAGCCAGATGGGTTCGCTGATCGACGTGGAGAACCGGTCGCGGCTCGAGCGTCTCATCGAGCAGGCGGGCGACGAAGGCAGTATGGTGCTGAAGGGCGAGGCCCCCGCCGGGGTGCTTGCGAAGGGCGCGTTCCTGACGCCGACGCTGTTCGAGATCGGCGATCTTCGTTCCGGCCTGGTGCAGGAGGAACTGTTCGGCCCCATCGTCTCGCTGGAGAGCTTCGCCGATGAAGCGGAAGCCGTCCATAAGGCGAATGCAACCAGATACGGGCTGGCGGCCAGCGTGTTCACCCGCGATCTTGCCCGGGCAACGCGCGTCTCGCGCGCCATTCGCGCCGGCACGGTCTGGCTCAACTGCCATACGCGCCTGCTCGCGGAAGCCGAGACGGGCGGCTACCGGCAGTCCGGTCTCGGCCGCCTGCACGGCGCGGAAGGTCTGAACGACTTCCTGGAAACCAAGCACGTCTATTTCGAGGCCGGCGTCGTTTGAGCGGCCTTTTCGAAGTTGCCGTAGTGGTGGCCTGCCTGGCGGCCGGCGGCCTCCTGAAAGGCGCCACCGGCGCCGGCGCGCCGATCCTTGCCGTGCCGGCTCTGGCGGCGTTCTTCGACGTGCGCTTTGCCGTGGTGGTGATGCTGGTGCCCAACATCGCAACCAACCTCTGGCAGACGTTCCGTTTCCGCGCGTATTTTCCCGAGGCAAGCTTCGCCGTTCCGCTGTTGGGCGGCGGCGTGCTTGGCATCGCCGGCGGCACGCTGGCGCTGAAGACCCTGCAGTCGGACCTGCTGTCGCTGGTCGTGGCAGCGGCAGTGACCGGTTACGTCGTCCTCAGGCTTGCACGGCCGCACTGGCGACTCGAGATGCGCCAGGCGAAATGGCTGGCGCTTCCCGCGGGCGTGGTGGCCGGCGCGCTGCAGGGTGCCGCCGGACTTTCGGCGCCGGTCAGCATCACCTTCCTCAATGCCATGCAGATGGGGCGGGAGCGTTTCATCGCGGCCATCTCCGCCCTCTTCGTCACCTTTACGGCGATCCAGATCGTCGCGGTGACGCTGAGCGGGCTGATCATGCCTGGCGATCTCTGGTACAGCCTGTTTGCGCTGCTGCCGGTTTCGCTTTCGATGCCAGTCGGCGCCTGGCTGGGCAAGCGCATCTCGGCCAGGGCCCTCGATCGGGTCATTCTGACGATCCTCTGCGTGCTGGCCGTGAAACTGGCTGTCGACGCGCTCTCCTCGTAAAGACGCCGAGGATTGCCAGACAGGAGGTCCCTACTGGGAGCGCGCTGACGGAAGCGCTTGCCGGGTGATCTTGTTTGCGCCCCGGATTCATCCGAACGTCGGGTCCGGTTCCCGCAGCGTTTTCCCTGAAGCCACCTTGTCTGCCCGAGGCTTCGATGCTTTGCTGCGGCTATGGGTTGAAGCGATGATCAGGTTCGCAGTGGCTGCCGTCTTGTCGGTCGTTTCCTCCGATGCATCGGCGATCGTCCGCTACATGGTTCAGGGCATGACCTGCGCCGAGGTGCAGCAGACCGTTGAGCGCGATGGAATTGCCATCCTTTACCGCCAGGGAAAAGCCGGCGTCGCCCTCTATGACCGGTTCGTGAAGGACGGTTCGTTCTGCAACACGGGATACACGGCCGCCCGCGAAGGCATAGCAGCGGCCGACACAAACGACTGCCGGGTCGCCAAATGCATCGAAACGGGCAGGTTCGGGGACTGAGTGGATTCGGCCGAGGGAGGGACGTTCGCTGGTCCCTCACCGCTGCCGTTCAAGCAAGGGCAACGGAAGAGGCTGCCCAGGAAAACATCCCTGGCGGCGGCCTCCGGCTGCAGTTTAAACGCTACCGGAGATTCGTAACTCCTCGGCGGACGCCTGTTTCCGGTCGTTCG